>NZ_JBMKHT010000008.1:0-124318 GCF_049238165.1 Enterobacter cloacae complex sp. IR5422
GTCTGGCGGCGTTTACTGGAAAACTCACTGTCGGCAAAAGTCAGTTGCTGGCTCATCCGGTTACTCATTCTGGGTTCAGGTTACAACACGATGATCTCACATCTCGGACTTATTCGCACCTTCCTTATAATTGACAGGAGGAAAAATTTAGTGGCACGTCCGAAGAGTGAAGATAAAAAACAGGCCTTACTGGACGCCGCAACCACGGCGTTTGCACAGTCAGGTATTGCCGCCTCAACGGCGCTCATTGCCCGTAAGGCGGGCGTCGCCGAAGGCACCCTGTTCCGCTACTTTGCTACGAAAGACGATCTGCTGAATGCCCTCTATCTGCACCTGAAGCAGGATCTCTGCCAGACCATGCTGGCGAACCTCGATCGCACCATCACGCTGCCCAAAGAACATACCCGCAATATCTGGAACAGCTATGTGGACTGGGGTATTCGTAACCCGGTTGCCCATGCGGCGATCCGCCAGATTGGCGTCAGTGAAAAGCTGAGCGCCGAAACGGAACAGGCGGTGAAAGAGATGTTCCCGGAGCTGCATGAGCTCTGCCGCCGCTCGGTGCGTCAGGTGTTTATGTCTGATGAATTTAAAACGTTTGGCGATGCGCTTTTCTTATCGCTGGCCGAAAGCACGATGGAATTTGCCACCCGCGATCCGTCCCGCGCCGTTGAGTTTAAAGCGCTCGGCTTTGAGGTAATGTGGCGCGGGCTTGCCCAGGAAGAGAGTGATGGACAGTAAAACGTTGCAGGAACACGCAAAACGCGTGGCGCTGGAGCTGCCGTTCACCGAACACTGCTGGCCGTTTGGGCCGGAGTTTGACGTGTTTAAAGTGGGCGGGAAAATTTTCATGATTGTGGCCGTCGCCCACGGGCGGCCGCACGTTAGCCTGAAGTCAGACCCGGAAAAATCGCTGTTAAATCAGCAGATTTATCGCGGCGTTGAACCGGGCTATCACCTCAACAAAAAGCACTGGATTTCCCTTTACGGTACGGACGACGTGACGCCGGAACTGGTTACCGATCTCATCAATGATTCCTGGCATCTGGTGGTGGATAAACTGCCGAAAAAAGACCAGAAGTGGATCCGGCCGGTCTGATTGTTCGTCTGAGACGAACAGATTAAGCGCTCGAATTGCCCTTATCTTTTTCCGCGTCCCGCTGTAATCTGCTCACCTTTCGCGCCCGCACGCGGGCGAATTTCATCATCAGGAGTTGTTATGGATATCATTTCTGTTGCGCTGAAACGCCACTCCACCAAGGCGTTCGACGCAAGCAAAAAACTGACCGCTGAAGAAGCGGAAAAAATCAAAACCCTGCTGCAGTACAGCCCGTCCAGCACCAACTCCCAGCCGTGGCACTTTATTGTCGCCAGCACCGAGGAAGGAAAAGCGCGCGTGGCGAAGTCCGCGGCGGGCACCTATGTGTTCAACGAACGCAAAATGCTGGATGCTTCTCACGTGGTGGTGTTCTGCGCGAAAACCGCGATGGACGACGCCTGGCTGGAGCGCGTTGTCGATCAGGAAGAGGCCGATGGTCGCTTTAATACCCCGGAAGCGAAAGCGGCAAACCATAAGGGCCGTACCTACTTTGCCGACATGCACCGCGTGGATCTGAAAGATGACGACCAGTGGATGGCGAAGCAGGTTTACCTGAACGTCGGTAACTTCCTGCTGGGCGTGGCTGCGCTGGGCCTGGACGCGGTACCGATTGAAGGTTTCGACGCCGCGATCCTCGACGAAGAGTTTGGCCTGAAAGAGAAAGGCTTCACCAGCCTGGTGGTGGTGCCGGTTGGGCATCACAGCGTGGAAGATTTCAACGCCACGCTGCCGAAATCTCGCCTGCCGCTGAGCACGATTGTGACCGAGTGCTAAACAAAACGGGCCGCTCTGTGCGGCCCGTTACGCTTTACTGATGACTAATCTGCGATGTGGGTGCACATCACGATCGTGTCCCCAGGCAAACGCAATCCAGCGCTCTTCCAGCTCGGCATATGAGCTCACCGGCGTTAAGTGCCACTCTTCTCCTACCGTACCGTCAGCCACGCTTATCCGATAATTCATGCTGAACGCCCAGTCTATCATGCGTAACCAAAACCGCTGTCCGTCGCCGGTTTGTTCGCTGTCAGACACAACAATGTCGTATTCGCTTAGCACCCATTGAAAGAAGGATTGTGGTAAACCACTTATAACCCGCTGATGGACAGCGCGTGGCGTACGCCACACCATGACCTGTGTCGCAGCACCGTGGGGGAACGTAATTTCTTTATGAAACGTCAGCTTGACCGCATACGCCGTATAGGGTTTTCCGTCCTCGGTGGTCACGAGACGATATTCATCGCCGTAGCGCGATTTTAACAAGCGATATCCCACAGGCAGCATAAATCCGGGCAGATGAAAATCCACCGTACCCCGCGCAAGAAACGCTTCGGTATGTTCGACGTTTCGGGAGATAAGGCCTAATTTTTGGCTGAAATCTGCGAAATCAATCATCAGTGGCGACATGGTGGTTTCTCATGGCGTGAGTATAGACGACTTAACACCCCGTCGAAATGATGTCGATTCAGTGATGGGTTTAAGTTAACCCCCACATTACGCCAGTCTTCTCCACTTAGCAGAGACGGCTCTTATTCCCTGAAAGCCCCTCGCAAAAATTATTTCCCTTGCGCCGCCAGCCACGCCATCGCCCGCTCTCCCGCCTCATCCACCGGCAGATACACCAGCAGCCGCGATCCGTTTCGCGGCGCGGAATACCAGTACATCTGCTGCAGCGTAAAATCCCCCAGCTCGGGATGGGTAAACAGCTTGAGCTGGTTCTCCACGCCGCGCACGTCGTTGCGCTGGTGCCACAGGGTTTTAAACTCTTCGGACACTGCAAAGAAGCGCGCCAGCTTGGCCTCCCACAGCGGATCGCCCCGGTGTTCGGCCATCGCCGCGCGGAAATAGGAGACAAAGATGGGCAGCACGTCGTCGCGTCTGCCGAGGCGCGCGCGCCACGCCGGATGCGTGAGGAACAGATAAATACAGTTGCGATCTTCGGGAGGGATGTCATTGAAATCGACGCCCATCAGATGCCCGAAGCTGTCGTTCCACGCCACGATATCGAAGTTCGGTTTCTGAATGCTGGCGGGTTTCGGCATCAGCGTATCCAGCAGGCGGCGCGTGCCTTCGCTAATGCCCTCGCAGCAGACCGCCTGCGGCGCTTCACCCGGCGGTAAACCTGCTAACACAAACAGATGCCGGGCCTCGGTCGGGGTACATTGCAGCGCTTTTGCCACGGCCGCCATCACCGCGCTGGACGGATTGACGTCCCTGCCCTGCTCAAGCCAGGTGTACCAGGTGACGCCCACATCAGCGAGCATCGCCACCTCTTCCCGGCGCAGGCCCGGCGTGCGGCGGCGACCGCTGCGCGGCAAACCTAAGCGCTGCGGATCGAGACTTTCCCGCCGGGCGCGTAAAAATGCCCCGAGCTGTTTTCGGGTGTCATCCTGACGTGAAACGACCGGTTCAGACATCAGCGCCATAAATCCCCCTGCATGGTAGTGCCAGTACCAGTATAAGCAAGAACTGGTACCCGTTTATCTGATGGTAGATGCTACGACCATCTGTTGAATGACGCAATGGAGTTACCATGAATACGTCAGTTGTTTCACCGGGTCGCGCTGGCCTGATATTGCTGTTAACCGGCCAGATGCTGCCGATGATTGATACCTCAATCACCAACGTGGCGCTGGACGCCATCACCCATTCACTGCATGCGACCGCTACCGAACTGGAGCTGATCGTCGCCCTCTACGGCGTGGCCTTTGCCGTCTGCCTCGCGCTCGGCAGCAAGCTGGGAGATAACTTTGGCCGTCGTCGTCTGTTCATGTTGGGTGTGGCGAGCTTTGGCCTGGCCTCGCTGCTGTGCGGAATGGCGGGGAACATTGAACAGCTGCTCGCCGCGCGCATCGTTCAGGGCGCGGGGGCCGCACTGATCGTGCCGCAAATTCTTGCCACGCTGCACGTCACGCTGAAAGGCACCGCCCACGCCAAAGCCATCAGCCTGTTCGGCGGCATCGGCGGGATTGCGTTTATCGTGGGACAAATGGGCGGCGGCTGGCTGGTATCGGCGGACATCGCCGGGCTGGGCTGGCGAAACGCCTTCTTTATCAACGTGCCGATTTGTCTGGTGGTGCTGGCGCTGAGCCGCCGCTTCGTACCGGAAACCCGTCGCGAGACGCCGTCACGCATCGACTGGCCGGGTACCGCGCTGCTGGCGGTCATGCTTTGCTGCCTGCTGTTCCCGATGGCGCTCGGCCCCCAGTGGCACTGGTCCTGGCCGCTGAAGGCGATGCTGCTCGCCCTTGTCCCGCTGGCCTGGCTGATGGCGCTGAACGCGCGCAAAAAAGAGCGTGAGAATGCCCACCCGCTGATCCCGCCGCGCCTGCTTGCGCTTCGCAGCGTGCGCTTTGGCGTCCTGATTGCGATGCTCTTTTTCAGCGCCTGGTCCGGGTTTATGTTCTGTATGGCGCTGACCATGCAAACCGGCCTGGGGATGGCGCCGTGGCAGTCCGGGAACAGTTTTATCGCCCTTGGCGTGACCTACTTTGTTTCGGCGTGGTTCGCGCCGCGGCTGATTGCCCGCTACAGCACCAGCACAATCCTGCTGACGGGTCTGGCGATCCAGATTACCGGCCTGCTGGCGCTGATCGCCACGTTCCGCGTTTGGGGCATGGAGAATACCACCCTGACGCTGGCACCCGCGACCGGACTGGTGGGCTACGGGCAGGCGCTGATCGTGAACAGTTTCTACCGCATCGGGATGCGCGACATTCAGCCTGACGACGCGGGAGCCGCGAGCGCTATTTTAAGCACCCTGCAGCAGGCCGCACTGGGCCTTGGCCCGGCCATTTTTGGCGCCATTTTGCTGCACGCGCTTCAAAACCATCACGGGGATTACACCCAGGCGGTGAACGTCTTCCTGATGGTGGAAACAGCTATGATGGTGGTACTTGCTCTGGCGACGCTGCGTATCCGCCATAGCCTGTGCCTGCCGGTGGCGAAGATCTGTCAGGCCGCCAAATAAGTTCGTGAATTTGCATAATAGATCCGCAGCCGCCATTATGGGGCTGCAAAAATACAGGAGACGTTATGCAGGAATTGATTGCTCAGGTTGAAGAGTTAGGCATTGAAATTAATCACACCACCTCTTTAGTGATTATCTTTGGTATTATTTTTCTTACCGCCATCATCGTTCATTTTATTCTGCACAAAGGGGTACTTCGCGCATTCGAAAAGCGCGCGCAGGCCAGCAGCCATTTATGGCTGCAGATCATCACCCAGAATAAATTATTTCACCGTCTGGCCTTTACCCTGCAGGGGATAATCGTCAACGTCCAGGCGGTACTGTGGCTGCAAAAAGGCAGCGAAGCGGCGGAAATACTCACCACCTGCGCGAAGCTGTGGGTGATGGTCTATGCCCTGCTCTCCTTCTTCTCGCTGCTGGACGTGATTTTCAATCTGTCGCAGAAAATGGCCACCGCGTCGCAGCTGCCGCTGAAGGGGATTTTCCAGGGCATCAAGCTGGTGAGCGCCATTCTGGTGGGGATATTGATTATCTCCCTGCTGATTGGCCAGTCTCCGGCGATTCTGATCAGCGGTCTGGGCGCCATGGCCGCCGTGCTGATGCTGGTGTTTAAAGACCCGATACTTGGACTTGTAGCGGGTATCCAGCTTTCCGCCAACGATATGCTCAAGCTCGGCGACTGGCTGGAGATGCCGAAATACGGTGCCAACGGCACGGTGACGGATATCGGCCTGACCACCGTGAAAGTGCGCAATTTCGATAATACGATTACGACCATTCCGACGTGGGCGCTGGTCTCCGACGCCTTTATCAACTGGAGCGGCATGTCGGCCTCCGGCGGACGACGTATTAAGCGCAGCCTGAACATTGATACCACCAGCATTCATTTTCTCGACGAGCAGGAGCAGCAGAAACTCATTCAGGCGAAGCTGCTGAAGCCTTATTTGGCCGCACGCCATGAGGAAATTAGCCTGTGGAATCAGCAGAACGGTGAAGGGGAATCGGTATTAAACCTGCGCAAGATGACCAATATCGGCACCTTCCGCGCCTACCTGAACGAATATCTGCGCAACCACCCGCGCATTCGTAAAGATATGACGCTGATGGTGCGTCAGCTCGCGCCTGACGCCAACGGCCTGCCTATTGAAATATACGCCTTCACCAACACGGTGGTCTGGGCAGAATATGAGGAGATTCAGGCCGACATCTTCGACCATATTTTCGCGGTGGTGGATGAATTTGGTCTGCGCATTCACCAGTCGCCAACCGGGAACGATATTCGCTCCCTGGCTGGCGTCATCGCGCAATAATCAGGTGCTGGCGCGGGAAATAAAGCGCCAGTCCATCATCACCCTTTCCGTGGGCGCGTCCGGGTTGTCGATCTTATTTAAGAGCAGATCGACCGCCTTGCGCCCGATATCCCGCGACGGCTGTTCGATGGTGGTGAGCGAAATCATGTCCGCCAGCTCCGTACCGTCAAAGCCGACCACGGCAATATCCTCCGGCACCCGAAGACCTGCCTGCTGAATGGCGCGCAGCGCGCCCGCCGCCAGCGTATCGGAAACGGCAAATACCGCATCCGGCGGATTATCTTTTAACAGGTTTTGCATCGCCGCCATGCCCGCCCCGGAGCTGAGATCGCTGGCATACTCCACCGCCTGATAGTCCAGATCGCGCAGGTGGATCACGCTCTTGTAGCCGCGTTCGCGCAGGCGGGCATATTTGTAGCTGAGATCGTGGTTGATCATCGCGATACGCTTGCGGCCGCCGTCGGCCAGCTGGCTGACGGCATGCTGTGAAGCGTCCACATCATTGATGCCGACGCAGGAGACCGCGCCCGCATCGGCATATTCGGCGCACTGCACCCACGGTGCAGAACCAATCAGCGCGGCAAGTTCCGGCAGCTTCGAGAAGGCGTCCATGGTGATAATGCCGTCGACGATTTTGCCGGAGAGCAGGCTTAAGCCCGAGCGGGAGCGCTCGATGTCCGAGCCGGAGTTGCACAGCAGAATGCGGTAGCCGTTTTTCTCCGCCTCGGCTTCGATGCCCTTCACCACTTCGGCGCAGAACGGGTTGGCAATGTTGGACACCATCACCAGGATCATATAGCTGCGAGCGGTGCGCAGCTGACGGGCGAGCAGGTTTGGCTGGTAGTTGCTCTCCTGAATCGCCCGCAGAACGCGCTCGCGGTTTTTCGCCTTCACGGTGTCGCTGTTATTCAGCACGCGGGAGACCGTCGCCACGGAGACCCCGGCCAGCTGAGCGATTTTCTGAATTGACATAGCGACGACACATCCTGCGGTTAGCGTTTTGTGCAGGCTACCATAAATTTATTGCCCGGCGAACCGGGCAACGCGTTATTGTTCCACGCGCACCCAGCGCTGCTGCTGATGGCTTTTCACAATGGCATCAATGATATACATCACGTTTGCGCCATCGTGAAACGTCGCAAACTGCGGCGTATCCGGCATCGCGCCCGCCTGCACGGCGCGGTAGAACTGCGCCATCATATTTTTGAAGGCGTCCGGCCAGCCTTCGATATGTCCGCCGGGGAAGTGGGCGCTGTCGGCCACGTCAGGGTTCATCAGGCCCGGATCGTCGGTGAGCGTCTGGTTAGCCTGCGCGCGATGGCCGATCCACAGCTGCTGCGGCACCTCCTGGTCCCACGCCAGCGAGCGCTCGCTGCCGTTGATCTCAAACGTCAGGCGGTTTTTACGCCCGGCGCTCACCTGCGAGATGCTAAAGCAGCCCTTGCTGCCGTCGTCAAAGCGGAACAGCACCGAGCCGAAGTCTTCGGTCGTGACCGGTTTGTCTACATACTCCGCCTGCTCGTCGTGGGAGAAGGTTTGATTCCCGACCTTGCTGGCCCTGCGCGTCGGCCAGACGATGGATAAATCAGCCATCACCTCGGTAATGCGCCGCCCGGTAACGAACTGCACCGTGTCGCACCAGTGGGAGCCGATATCCGCCACCGCGCGCGATGCGCCGCCGAGCGCGGCATCCACCCGCCAGTTGTAGTCGGTTTCCAGCAGCATCCAGTCCTGTAGGTAGCTGCCGTGTGAGGCAAAAATCCGCCCGAGGCTGCTTGCGCGCATCATGCTCGCCGCCTGACGCACCATCGCAAACTGGCGATAGACAAAGCTCACGCCATGCACCACGCCCGTCTGCTCCGCCAGCGCCACCAGCTCGCGCGCCTCCTCAGGGATCATGCACAGCGGCTTTTCGGAAAACACGTGCTTGCCCGCGCGCAGGATCTGGCGGTTAATCTGTGCATGCAGGTGGTTCGGCGTGCAGTTGTGCACCACGTGCAAATCAGGGTGCGCGAGCAGCTCCTCAACGCTGCCGTACACATGCGGTACGTTTAGCAGGCGCGCCTTTTCCTGCGCCTTAACGAGCGAGCCGTCGCACAGCGCGACCACCTGAACAAACCCAAGGCGCCTGAGCGCCTCGATATGTGCCGGGCCAATAAACCCGCTGCCGACGATCCCGACGTTAATCATGGCTGCCCCCTGCGGCGAAATCGTCAAACGCGCGCCCGGCAACCGGAATGATGTGGCGGCGGATAAATTCGCTGCCTTCACTCGCCCCGGTATCGCCATCCTTCAGGCAGCACTCCCACTCCAGCACCGCCCAGCCGTCATAGTCGTACTGGGTCAGCTTGCCGAAAATGCCTTTGAAGTCGATCTGCCCGTCGCCGGGCGAGCGGAAGCGTCCGGCGCGGTTGATCCACGGCTGGTAACCACCGTAGACGCCGCTGCGCCAGCTGGGGCGAAACTCGGCATCCTTCACGTGGAACGCTTTAATGCGCGCATGGAAGATATCGATAAAGGCCAGATAGTCCATCTGCTGAAGCAGCATATGGCTTGGATCGTAGAGAATGTTGCAGCGCGGATGGTTGTCCACCAGCGCAAGAAAACGCTCGAAGGTGACGCCGTCGTGCAGATCTTCCCCCGGATGCAGCTCAAAGCAGACGTCCACGCCCTGCTCGTCGAAGGTATCCAGTATTGGCCGCCAGCGGGTCGCCAGCGCCTCGAACGCTTCCTGAAAACGCTGCTCGTTATGCGGCGGCCACGGGTAGAAAAACGGCCACGCCAGCGAGCCGGAGAAGGTGGCGTGTGCTTTCAGACCTAATCTTGCCGAGGCGACCGCCCCCTGCTTCAGCTTCTCCGTGGCCCACGCCCGACGCGCAGCATCGTTACCGCGCACGGAAGCGGGCGCAAAGTGGTCAAACGCGTCGCTGTAGGCGGGGTTCACCGCCACGAGCTGCCCTTCCAGATGGGTCGACAGTTCGCTGATAACCAGCCCGTGCGCGGCCAGCTTAGCGGTGATGTCGTCGCAGTAGGTCTGGCTCTCTGCGGCTTTCTCGACGTCAAAGATGTGCGGATGGTTGCAGGGGATCTGCACCGCCTTATAACCTTTACCTGCCGCCCATTCAGCCAGCCCATCGAGCGAATTAAACGGCGCTTCTGCGCCAATAAACTGCGACAAAAAAATGCCGGGTCCTTTCATCGTCCTCATACCACCTCCTGAAAGTTACGCCTTGTCATCGTCATACTTAAACGTGAGAAGGAAAATCAGCGCGATCGCCGCGGCCGCTACCGCCGGGATCCACCAGAATGTCACCCACGCCTGCGGCACGGTCTGCCCTGCCACCAGGCGGTTATAGAGCGCGCCGGAAATCTGCGAGCCGAGCAGCATGCCGATGCCGTAGGTGAACATGACGATCATGCTCTGGGCCTGGCCTTTCACCTTCTCGCCCGCCACGCGGTCGGTGTAGATAAAGCCGACGACAAAGAAGAAATCGTAGCAGACGCCGTGCAGCAGGATGCCGAGATACAGCAGAATGCGCCCCTCCTCGCTGACGCCCAGCGCGAACATGGCGTAACGCACAAACCACGCCAGCATGCCGATCAACAGCATGACCTTCACGCCCAGACGGCGGAACAGCAGCGGAATAACCAGCATGAAGACGATCTCGGACATCTGCCCGAAGGACATGGCGGTGCTGACGTCGGCAATTCCCGCATCCGCCAGATACGAGGCGGTGTAGGCGTAATAGGTGCCGAGCGGGACGGAGATCAGCATCGCGCAGACGGAGAAGACGAAAAAGTGGCGGGTTTTGAGCAGCGCAAAGGCATCCGCGCAGAAAAGATCGCGCACCTTCACCGGCAGGCCTTTCGCCGGGGCTGGCGTGTGCGGCAGCGTCAGGCTGTAAAGCGCCAGCAGCACGGAGCTGGCCGCCGCCACCTGAAAGATGGTAACACTGGACGACACGCCGGTGACGCCGATGAAAATGCCCGCCGCGATCCAGCCGATGGTGCCGAACACGCGCACCACCGGGAAGGTTTTATCCACGTTTGCCAGGCTGTGAAACGCGATGTTGTTGGTCAGCGCCAGCGTCGGCATGTAGCAGAGCGTGTAGCCAAACAGCAGGCCAATCAGCAGCGCGCCGTTCTCGGCAATCAGCGCCCCCGGCACGAACCAGAGGATCGCCGCGCCCGCCAGGTGCATCACCGCCATCACCTTCTGCGAGGCGAAGAAGCGGTCCACCAGCATGCCGAGCACGAACGGCGAGAGAATGGAGGCGATAGGCCCGGCGGAGAACGCATCGCCAATCAGCAGAGACATGTTGTGCTGGGTCATCACCAGGCCGAGCGTAACCGACCAGCTACCCCAGATAAAAAACTGCAGAAACATCATCAGCGACAGCCGCGGCACCAGTAGCCGATGCTGCGCTATCGCCTTTTCACTACTTTCAGTTGACACCATAATAAGCCTCACCCGGAAAAAAGTAATCGATTACAAATCAATTCAAATGAAAAAGTAATCGATTACAAAATAAAGATCCTGTGGATCGAAACAGATTTGGGAGGGGGGTCACGATAAAGATCGTTGTATGACAAACGAGGCGTTTTGGTTGTCCATATAGCTAATAGGCTATAAAATGATACCGCGAGGAAGCTACAGGAGAAACGATGTGGAACGTCGAGACAACGGACAGATTTGACGACTGGTTCTTTGAACAAACAACAGCATTAAAAGAAGATGTGCTGGCGACGATGCATATTCTTGCTGAATTTGGCCCAACCCTGGGGCGACCATACGTAGACACCGTGAAGGATTCAGCCTATGCGAACATGAAAGAGTTACGTATTCAGCATGCGGGTAATCCCATCAGAGCCTTTTTTACTTTTGATCCTGACCGTAAGGCAATTGTGCTCTGTGCTGGAGACAAAACCGGTTGCAATCAAAAACGGTTTTATAACGAAATGATCGCGCTGGCTGACGTTGAATACAGCAGACATCTGGCGGATAAGGAGGCCATATGGCAACGCTAAAAGAACTCATGGCACAACAGAGCGCGGAAAGTCAGGAGCGTATAGCGGCTAAAGTTGAAGTGATGCGCAGAATTGTTGCCCTGAACCAGCTGCGGGAAGAGCTCAATATTTCCCAGACAGAACTGGCCGCAGCAATGGGGGTAAAACAACCCACTTTGGCAAAAATCGAACAGCCGGGAAACGATCCCCGGCTTTCAACACTCAAACGCTATGTCAGTGCGCTCGGCGGTGAAATGAGCATTGATGTGACGCTACCGAATGGGAAACGGATAGCGTTTCAGATTTGATACTGCTCGTTCAAAGCCGGGTGGCGGCTGCGCCTGACCCGGCCTACAAAATAATAACGGCCCCGAACATGTAGGCCCGGTAAGCGCAGCGCCACCGGGCGAAAGCCGCACTACTTTTTACGCGAGAGCTTAAACGCGATAAACAGGAACACCACCCATACCGGCAGCAGCATTGCTGAAAGTCGCATCTCATCCATGGTGCACATCAGCACCAGAATCAACGCCAGGAACGCGATACAGAGGTAGTTCCCCGCCGGGTAAAGCAGCGCCTTGAACTGCGTCTCGCGCCCCTTGCGGCGCATCGCGGCGCGGAATCGCAGGTGCGCGAGGCAGATCATGATCCAGTTCAGCAGCAGCGTAGCGACAACCAGCGCCATCAGCAGGCCAAAGGCCTCTTTCGGCAGCAGATAGTTGATCAGCACCACCAGCGAGGTAATCGCCCCGGAAAGGAACAGCGAGTTCACCGGCACGCCGCGACGGCTGACGCGGGTGAGGAATTTCGGCGCGTTACCCTGCACGGAGAGACCAAACAGCATGCGGCTGTTGGAGTAAACGCCGCTGTTATAGACCGACAGCGACGCCACCAGAATGACGAAGTTCAGCGCAGAAGCCACCACGTTGCTGTTCAGATCGTGGAAAATCATCACGAACGGGCTGCTGTCTGACTTCACTTCCACCCACGGGTAGAGCGCCAGCAGCACCACCAGCGAGCCGATATAGAACAGCAGGATACGGTACACCACCTGGTTAACCGCTTTCGGAATGCTTTTATGCGGGTCGCGCGCTTCCGCGGCGGTGATGCCAATCAGCTCCAGCCCGCCGAAGGAGAACATGATCACCGCCAACGAGAGGATGAGCCCTTTCCAGCCGGTCGCCAGGAAGCCGCCGTGCTGCCATAGGTTGTCGATAGTGGCCCGCTCGCCGCCGTGGCCGGAGAACAGCAGCCACAGGCCAAAGCCGATCATGCCGATAATCGCCAGCACCTTGATCAGCGCAAACCAGAACTCGGTTTCACCATACAGGCGCACGTTGACGAGGTTAACGGCGTTAATGATGATGAAGAAGGCCGCCGCCCAGATCCACGTCGGGACATCCGGCAGCCAGTACTGCATATAGATGCCTGCGGCGGTCAGCTCCGCCATCCCAACCAGCACGAACATCACCCAGTAGTTCCAGCCGGAGAGGAAGCCTGCGAACGGACCCCAGTATTTATAGGCAAAATGCGCGAAGGAGCCTGACACCGGCTCTTCAACGACCATCTCGCCAAGCTGGCGCATGATCAGGAAGGCGATAATCCCGGCGATACCGTAACCCAGCAGCACCGCCGGACCGGCCATCTGAATAGCGGGGCCGATGCCGAGAAAGAGCCCGGTACCGATTGCCCCGCCAAGGGCAATTAACTGAATATGTCGATTTTGCAAACCACGTTGCAGCGTCGGATTCTGATCCAACGAGGCTTCAGCGCTACCATGGCCTGAAGCGGATGACGCGTCTTTCACGTCCTACCCCTGTCTCTTTTTTAGAAGGGGCACGTTTTAACACTTCATGCTGGCGGTAGCAAGTTTAACGCCGGGGGCACGGCATGCCCCCGGCGATGCAAGGTTATGAGCCGATGATCCCGCCGTCCGCTTTGACGATGACCACCGTTGAGGAACGCGGGCGTCCGTTCGGATTCGCGTCTGGCCAGTTGGAAACAGCGCGAGGGTTAGCAGGGTCGGTGATATCATCCCCGCCCTCCCCCGGATGCTGAATGTTGATGAACAGCGTCCGGTTGTCCGGCGTAAACGCAATCCCGGTAATTTCACACCCGCGCGGTCCGGTCAGGAAACGGCGGTACTCGTTGGTGCCCGGAATGGTGGCCACCATCTGGTTATTGCCCATCCCCTCGTAGGCTTTCTTATTGATGGTGCTGGAAGAGACGTCGGTCTGGATCCACAGCACGCCCTGATGATCGAACGACAGGCCATCGGGGCTGCCGAAGGCCGCCCCCTGCATGGAACCTTTAGCCTTCGGATCGTCGCTGTCGGTCCGCCCGCCCATCACCAGAATATCCCACTTAAAGCGAGCGGCAGCAGGATCGGCCCCCTCTTCGTGCCAGTGCATAATATGACCAAACACGTTATTAGCGCGCGGGTTGGCGGCATCAACCGGTGCCTTACCCTCCTTCCCGCGATCGCTGTTGTTGGTGAGCGTACAGTAGACGCTGCCGCTGGCGTGCGGGTCGACCGCTATCCACTCGGGGCGATCCATCTTCGTTGCCCCCACCGCGTCTGCCGCCAGGCGGGTTTTAATCAGCAGATCGCCCTGGTTTTCAAACCCGTTGCTCTTATCCAGGCCATTTTGCCCGAAGATCAGCGGCAGCCAGTCGCCGCTCCCGTCTTCGTTGAAGCGGGCAACGTACAGCGTGCCGGACGTCAGCAGCTGCATATTGGCTTCACGGTTCGCGGGATCGTATTTTTTGTCCGAGACAAACTTATAGATGTACTCGAACTTCTGGTCGTCCCCCATATAGACCACCACGCGGTTATCGGCGGCAAGCGTGACGGCCGCCCCCTCATGCTTGAAGCGGCCCAGGGCGGTGTGCTTGCGCGGCGTGGAGGTCGGGTTGTAGGGATCGATCTCCACGACCCAGCCGAAGCGGTTAGGTTCGTTAGGGGTTTTATCAACGCTAAATCGCTCGTCCACCTCGTTCCAGCGGTAGGATTCATCGCTGTCGCTGATCCCGTAGCGTTTTTCCAGCGGGTTGAGATCGGTTTTTTTGACAAAAATATCCGACCAGTTCTCCTCGCAGGTGAGATAGGTGCCCCATGGCGTATGGCCGTTGGCGCAGTTCTGCATGGTGCCCAGCACGCGCTCCCCCTGCGGGTCGGCGGCGGTTTTCATTAAGTCCTGATGCCGCGCCGGGCCGGTAAGCTGCATCGGCGTATTGACGGTGATGCGGCGGGCATATGAAGACGGGCGTACCACCTGCCAGTCGCTGCCCGATTTTTTCACTTCCACCACCGACACGCCCATCGCGTTCTGCCCCTTGCGGGCCTTGTCGAGGCTCCAGTTCGCCGTACCGTCGGTAAACAGCATCCCGTTGTCGATGTATTCATGGTTCATCGCCAGCAGGCCATGCTCCGGGTTTTGCTCTCCCTGCGGCAGGCTAAACCACGCCATGCCGTCGTGGTGCATGCCCGCCTGCACGGCCTGTTCATCCGCGGTGTTGCTGGCGTCCGGCTTAAAGGCCGGCATGTTGTTTTTGATCCCCGTCGGGTCACCCCAGCGATAGAACGGGCGGGCAATATAGCCTTCCGGCACCCTGACCGTATCTTCGGTGGAGACGTCGATGCTGGTAAAGCCCAGGGAAACCGCTTTTGCCAGCGCGGAAGGCTTCGATACCGCGGCAATGGCATTTTCGGGTTTGATCAGAAAGGGGAATGAAACGGCAGCGCCCGCCACGGCGCCCATCTGGAGAAAACGACGGCGGGAGAGGAACACCTCTGCCACCTCGGAGAATACCGGGTTCGCGCTGCGGTTAGCGATGTCGTCGCGATGTTCTTTTTTAAAAACGGATTTGAGGGGTCTGCCCATAGCGGCTTCCTGTCATTGGCCAAGAGGTAAGGAGTCGGCGACCAGTCTAAGAAGCTTTTATTACAATTTTATAACACAACGGCGGAGGTGTGGGGCGTCCCTGCCCCGGATAACGAGGTGGAACGCTTAGAACTCGTAGCCAACCGAGACCTTAAAGGTACGCGGCTCGCCCTGCGTGATGTAGGTGCCGGAATCGTCCACGCTGGCCCAGTAGTTTTCATTGGTCACGTTGTCGATGCCCGCGCGCACCGTCATCTGGTTTGCATTGTGGTTCACCGCGAAGCGATAGCGCATCCCCAGATCCAGCGTGGTGTAGCTGTCGATCTTTTTGGTGTTGGCAAGATCGGCGTACTGCGCGCCAGAGTGGTTGACGCGGGCGGTCGCCGTCAGGCCATCAATCGGCTTGATGTCATACTCTGCCCCCAGCACGGCGTAGAAGTTCGGGACACCAATGGCATCGTTGCCCTGATTTACGCCGTTTTTGGTTTTGGTCAGCTCCGCCTGCAGCCAGGTGGCGCTGGCGTTGAGGCGCATCCCGAGCATCGGCTCGCCGAAGACGTTTAGCTCCACGCCGCGGTTACGCTGCTCGGCATCCAGGCCGTAGTGATTGTTGCTGTCGAGGATCGCCGAGGGCATCTTGATTTCAAAGAGCGCCAGAGATCCGCCCACGCGGCCAAAGTCCGCCTTCACGCCCACTTCATTCTGCTTAGAGTGAACGATGCCGGTGCTCTGGCCGTAGTTGGTGGCGGTGTTAGGTGCGGTTTTGCCCGGCTGCAGCGCTTCGGTGTGGTTGGCGTAAAGGGAAATTTCTTCCCACGGTTTGTAAACCACGCCGTAGGTTGGCATCCAGCGGCTGCCGTCGAAGCCGTCTGCCGCGTTTTCCGCACCGGTAATTTTGTTATACCCGCGAATGACCACCTTCTGATGGCGCGCGCCAGCGGTGAACAGCAGCTTGTCGTCCAGCACGCCCAGGGTATCGCTCAACAGCCAGCCCTGGGTGCGGGTGCGCCCGCTGGTCAGCGGATCGCTGTACTTCCCACCTGAGCCGTTGAGGTTGGTGCTGTCCGGCATATCGACGCCGGTGTTGTGGTAGATGTTGGTGGTCGGGTTATCCTTCGTCGCCGACATTTTCCACGCGATCTTTTCATTTTTGGTCATCGCAGAATAGCCAACGTTGACCTTGTGCGAGACGAAGCCGGTGTTGAAATTACCGCGAATGCCCGCCATGCCGCTGACGGAATCGCTGATGCGGTTGGTATCAAGGCGGCTGACCGTTGCGTTACCGCTTTTATCCAGCAGCTTCGGCGCGCTGTAGATCCCTTCCTCGTGCGCGTGCTGCGCGCCCAGGCCGGTATAGGCGGTCCAGCCGTCGGTGATGTCGTACTCGCTGCGCCACATCCCAAATTCGTTTTCGATGTTGCTGTAGGCCCACTTCTGCGAGAAGTTACGATCGTTTTTCGGCGGCTCGGGCACGAAATCCACCGCCGAAATATTGACGCTGGTCGGGCTGCCGTGGAAGGTTTTCTTCTGATAACCCAGATCCAGCGAGGTGCGGAAACGGTCGCCTTTGTAATCCAGACCGGTGGAGAGCAGCGTGGTGCGGCGGCGGTCGTTCGGTATGCCGGTTTCCCCTTCGCGGTGGACCAGGTTCACCCGCGCGCCAAACTGGTCGCTGTCGCCGTAGCGACGGCCCGCATCCAGCGTGGTGCCAATCTGGGAGTCCGAGGTGTAGTCGACGCCCACTTTCGCCTGCGGGAGTTCGCCCGCGTGTTTTGGCTCAAGGTTGATCATCCCGCCCACGCCCGAGCTCGCCGCGCCGTTCATCAGGGCGTTTGCCCCTTTGAAGATCTCAATGCGCTCAACCATCTGCGTATCCACCACCTGACGCGGCAGCACGCCGGACAGACCGCCAAAGGTCATGTCGTCGCCGTCAAACTTCAGACCACGGATGCGGTAGGTTTCCGCGCTGTTGCCGTACCCCTGAACGAACTGTACGCCCGCGTCGTTGGCGATCACATCAGCAATGGTTTTCGCCTGCTGATCTTCCACCAGCTTCGAGGTATAGCTGATGATGTTGAACGGCACGTCCATGGCGTTCTGCTGACCGAGCATCCCCATACGCCCGCCGTTCGCCACCTGTCCGTCAAGGAAGGCCGGTACCAGCTGGTCGCCACCGGGTTTGAAATCGTTGACCGGTGCAGAGTGCACAACGAGGGTATCTTCTTTTTGATCGTCCGCCGCGAAGGCGGAATGCGTTACCGCGCCAACGGCGAGCGCCAGCAGCGTTTTGTGTATTCTGGTGTTGTTCATCGTTAACTCATTTGAAAGTGCGCGCAAAAATAGCCCGTTGTCAGGCCTTAGAATGTATTGATAGCAATGCAAATGAGAACTATACGCATTATCCGTGCGTTAGCAAGCGTAACCGCGAACAACAGGAAGAGGTGGGGAGACAGGATGAGGAACAACCACCCCAAAATGGGGTGGCTGCAGTGACGTTATTTTTTCTTGTAGATATTAGCCGTACCGTGAATTTTATTGTTGGTGTTCCCTGAGGTGAGCACCAGAACATCCGCGCCTTGCTTATCGGCTTTCTCAATCAGTTCTTTTTTTGCATCATCAACCGATACTTCATTTGAGGTGCTTACCGTACCGATTTTTTGATACTGAGACTCGACTTTCTTGAACTCATTTTTAGTCAGCAGTTGGGCAGCAAAAGCATTGGTCGTAAACAGTAACGCCGTTCCCAACAAAATAGCAGTCGTCTTTTTCATAACCTTTTTCCTTGAGATTAATCAGCAACTACGAAAAACCTCACGCATGATGGTGAGGTTTTATGAGCATGGTAGAGAATCTCAGGAAATGCCATATATTCTGGAAAATTCTTTTATAACAGTCCATTGCATGAAATTATTAATGAATATTAAGAATAGCCGAATACACGCGCGGTGCCAGCAATATCAATGCGAACCGCCGTGCCCGGGTTCCATCCTGGCTGGCTGACGGTCTTGAGGGTGACGGGCTGCGGCTGTCCGGTAAGCCCAAGGGTGAGCGTCGACAGGTGACCGGTAAAATCCACATCAAGAATGGAGATCGGGCTTTCATGTGAGGCGCATGTCGTCACGCTCAGCTGCTCCGGGCGCAGCATCACTCTGCCCTGCCCTGTCGCCAGCGGGTTGTCTGTGAGCACCTTACCCAGCGCGCAGAGGGCGTAGCCCGCGGTGAGCTGCGCAGGCAGGATCAGCGCATCACCAAGAAACAGCGCCGTCTCTTCGTCAACGGGACGGGTGTAAACCTCATAAGGCGTCCCAACCTGCGTGAAGCGTCCGGAACGCATGACGGCAACCCGCGTGGCAAAGGAGAGCGCTTCGTTCTGATCGTGGGTAACCAGAATCGAGGCCACGCCCGCTTCGGCCAGCAGATCGGCCGTGGCCTTTCGCGTCATGGCGCGCAGGCCAGTATCCAGAGCCGAGAACGGTTCATCCAGCAGCATCAGTGAAGGACGCTGGGCCAGCGCACGGGCAAGGGCCACGCGCTGCTGCTGTCCGCCGGAAATCTCGTGAGGCCAGTGCGTGGCGAGCTGCCTGTCCAGCGAAACCATCTCCATCAGCGCCTCAACGCGCTGGCGTTTTTCGTGGCGGGTCCCGTCCAGCCCCCAGGCAATGTTGTCTGCCACGTTGAGGTGCGGGAACAGCGCGCCCTCCTGCGGCACAAAACCGATCCCGCGCTGGTGGGCAGGGACAAAACGGTTTTCATCAAACAGGGTTCTTCCCTGCATGACAATACGTCCGGTGTCGGGCGTCTCAAACCCGGCAAGAATAC
The DNA here is from genome assembly GCF_049238165.1 of Enterobacter cloacae complex sp. IR5422. Lineage (NCBI taxonomy): Bacteria > Pseudomonadati > Pseudomonadota > Gammaproteobacteria > Enterobacterales > Enterobacteriaceae > Enterobacter > Enterobacter cloacae complex sp. IR5422. Next base: position 19,087 of record NZ_JBMKHT010000008.1, read on the forward strand.
GCAGCAGCGTGGTTTTACCTGACCCCGACGGCCCGACAATGGCCGTTCTGCTCCCCGGCGCAACGCTCAGGTTTAAGCTGTCGAGCACCTGCACATCAGCAAATGATTTAGAAATGGCGGTTAATTCAAGCATGTCATAGCCCTGCAATTTTCTTCGACTGCATATAGAGAATGGCGGTCAGCGGGAGGGAAATCAGGATCATCAGCATCGCGTAAGGCGCGGCGGCGACATAGTCAATTTCGCTGGTCAGCGCCCAGAATCCGGTAGAGAGCGTGCGCGTGCCCAGGGGAGAGAGTAACAGCGTGGCGGTCAACTCGTTGCTGACGCCGAGGAACACCAGCGCGGCCCCCGCCGCCGCACCCGGCGCGGCCAGCCGCATCGTGACGCTCCAGAGCGCCTTCGCGGGCGTGCTGCCAAGGCTGCGCGCCACGTTTTCCAGCTCAACCGGCGCCTGCGCTATCCCCGCCCGCAGGTTGATGAGCGCACGGGGCATAAACATCAGCAGATAGGCAAGGAACAGGGTAATTTCCGTCTGGTAAATGGGACGGGCGTAATGAATGGTGACGGTGACCAACGCCAGCGCCGTGACAATGCCCGGCAGCGAACTGGTGATATAGATGCACCCTTCCAGCATCCGGAAGATACGGTGCGGGTAGCGGATACCGAGCCACGCGATGGGGATCACGCACGTCGTCGTCAGCAGCGCGCCGCCCACGCCGAGCATCAGCGTCTGGCGCAGCGAGTGCAAGAGATCGGCGCTCATCCAGTTTTCCACCCCGCCGAGCCAAATCCAGCGACACAGAACAGCTAACGGCACGCCCAGCGCCAGGACAATCAGCACCATGAAAAACAGCTGCCCCAGCGCGGCAGCCGCAGGCTTTAGCGGCCAGCGTTTCTGCTCGCGCGCGGCCCCGGCACCAATGCGCGCGTAGCGTGCTTTTCCACGCGTCACGCCTTCCAGCACCAGGATAGCGAGGCAGCACAAAGCCAGCACGCCCGCCAGCATGTTTGCTGCCGGGCCGCTGAAGGTAGACTGAAACTGGTCATAAATGGCCGTGGTGAAGGTATCAAAGCGGATCATCACGTACAGACCATATTCCGCCAGCAGGTGCAGCGCCACCAGCAGCGCGCCGCCGCAGATAGCCAGCTTGAGCTGGGGTAGCACCACGCGGAAAAAGACCTTCCACGGCGGGGTGCCGAGCGACGCGGCGACATCTTCGAGCGTCGGGTCAAGGCGGCGCAGCACCGCCGCAACCGGCATGTAGATAAACGGATAGTAGGCAAGCACGGAGAGAAACACGCCCGCGGAGAGCCCGTGCATCGACGGAACCACGCTCACCCAGGCATAGCTTTGCACAAACGCGGGAATGGCCAGCGGGGCGACCGCCAGCGCGGACCAAATGCCCCGTCCGGCAAGCTGGGTGCGCTCTGTGAGCCAGGCAATCGCCACGCCCGTCACGATACACAGCGGAACCGCTAAAGCCGTCAGCCACAGCGTGTTGCTGAGCAGCTCAGCCACACGCGGGCGAAACACCAGCGCCTTTATCGTTTCCCAGCCCGTCTCAATGCCAATGGCAATGATAAAACCCAAAGGCAGAAGCGCCAGTAATGAAAACAAGACAGCTAACGCAACCATCGGCAGTGCAGGACGCCTGCGGGCAGGCTCCTGCACTCTGTTTTTTCCGATGTCGAGACTCAGACCAGACATAAGACGTTCACTTCACTCTCAGGATCACAGCAGACCGGCTTGCGTCATCAGCTCGATAACTTTCTTACTGTTGAGCGTTGAAGGTTCAACTTTCGGCGCATCAAGATCTTTCAGCGGAACCAGTTTCGGGTTAGAGGCCGCGTTCACGCCCACGGCGTATTCAAAGGCGTTGTTGGTACGCAGGCTTTCCTGACCTTCTTTGCCGGTAATGTATTTGATGAAGGCCTGCGCCTGCGCTTTGTGCTTGCTGGACGCCAGCACGCCACCGCCGGAGAGGCTCACAAACGCGCCCGGGTCCTGGTGCTTAAAGTAGTAGAGCTGGGTGTTTTTGCTGTTTTCACCGGTTTTGGACTGATCGACAAAACGGTAGTAATGATAAATCACCCCGCCATCAATCTGACCCGCATTGACCGCTTTCATCACGGTGCTGTTGCCTTTATAGGCCACGAAGTTGGCTTTCATCGCCTTGAGCCATTCCAGGGTGGCCTTCTCGCCCTTCAGGGCCAGCATCGCGCTCACGATAGCCTGGAAATCCGCGCCTGACGGTGATGCCGCCCAGCGGCCTTTCCACTCGGGTTTCGCCAGATCCATCAGCGATTTAGGCAGCTGCTGTTCGCTCAGCTTCGCCGGGTTATAGACGAACACCGTGCTGCGGGCAGCAATGCCGATCCAGCGGCCGTGCGCCGGACGATACTCTGCCGGTACCTGCTTCAGGGTGTCTGAATCCAGCGGGGCAAACAGGTTGGCGTTATCCACCAGCACCATGGACGGCGAGTTTTCCGTCAGGAATACGTCTGCCGGCGATGCGCTGCCTTCCTGCACCAGCTGGTTACCCAGCTCGCTGTCATCACCATTACGCAAAGTGACTTTAATCCCGGTTTCTTTGGTAAAACCGTCAACCCACGACTTCACCAGGTTTTCATGCTGCGCGTTATAAACAACGATACCGTCGTTGTTATCGGCGGCAACAGACTGTGTGGAAAGGAAAAGGGATGAGGACAACAAGGCAAGCGAGAAGCAGGACAGCAGGCGAGAATTCATGAACATATCCTTAATAGACCAACGGGAGTAACCACTCATAGCTTTGTGGGACAGGATTAAAGCATACAACAACGCTAATGATAATTAGTATCAATCCAGTTTACGCGTAAAAGTGTAAAATTTCTTTTTAGCCGATTTTGTAATGATAAAAATCCAAATTTTAATGCGAGATAATTTCTAGATTAAGAAAACCTTAAGCCTGCCAACAACGAAATTCATTAGCCTTCTATTCATTATGGCGCGAAGGTAAATCTGTTATTCTCGCGCCCGGCAGAAATAAAAAAGCCCCGATACTGCGGGGGCTTTTTATGCTTATCCGGAGGTAGCTAAATTTATAAGGCTACTCATTTAAAAAGCCTCACATAGCCGCATGAGGGGCATACACAGGATAGGTGAAGAACAATAAATGCACGCAGTTCAGCCCAAAATGGAATAACGTTGCAACCCAGAGCCTGCCGCTCCACATCCACGCCAGGCCGTAAATAATGCCGGAGAGGCTGGCAAAAATAATCAGCAGTAAACCGCCGCTATAATGCATCAGCCCAAAGAGGACTGAGGCAATTAACAACGCGACAACAGGATGAACGATCCGGGACAAGCGCTGCTGCAGGTAGCCTCTGAACAGGGCTTCCTCGGCCAAAGAGACGAAGAAAATATTCGCAAGGGCAAATTGCGCGAACCATTCTGGCGCATGTGGCTCAATTCTCAGCCCGCCCAACGCCACAGCCAGAAGTAACAGCGCGGGTACCGCAAGTACCAATATTACCCAGCCGAGCTTGCCCATTTTATAGAGGGGTTTTGCTACGAATAGCGTTGGCATGCACGTAATTAAAAAGAACGGCACCACCGCCTTGTCCATATTAAAGTACATACTGAACGGTATGCTTTGCGGACCAACGACGACAGCATCCAGCACTTTGGGATTATGGAAGCCCGGGAGTACATGCATAACCAGGGCAACGGCGATGATCACACACAGGCCTTCAATCAGATAAGTATATTTATCATCCTTATTACGTAGCCATTCAACAACAGACCAGCCAATAACGATTGACGCAATAACCAGCAGCGCCGGGGCGTCAAGAATGCTCTGTTTCCAGCCGAGAAATGCCGTTAATCCCAGCAGCAGGTAAGCCAGGCTTTTATTAAGGGAAAGTGCGGCAAGCGAAATTGCGAGTAGATACCACATAAATGTCCTTCATGACCGATAAATTTTAGGGTCGATGTCCCAAATATGTCCCACAACGGAAATCAGGAGGATGTGAGTGAGGCGTAACTCTATGAAATGAAATGGCACGCCCTGTAGGATTCGAACCTACGACCTACGGCTTAGAAGGCCGTTGCTCTATCCAACTGAGCTAAGGGCGCACTGAGAAGCGTGTACTTCGCGGTGGTGAAACGCGAAGAATTATACGGTCAATGGCAGGTGAGTCAATGCCTTTTCCGTTTTCAGGGCCAATTACCGCTAGCCGATTGTAAATACGGCTATTTTCTCAACATTCCTCCCTGTTTTACCGTAAAATTTAGCGCTGCGAAAAGGCTTAGTTGCATTTAAGTAACGCCTGCTGTTTTCCTGAACGTCAGCTCGTCACACTAGAGCCAGGTATCCCGGCCGCCTGGAGGCTGACAGACAACAGGACAATGGAGTGACAGCGCAAAACCTGATCGATACGCCCCCCCGGTTACAGTACCTCTCTCAGGACATCGTCGGCATTAAGCTTGAGCCTATCGTCGCCCTCGCCTCTTTGCGTCAGGTTGGCGTCGAGGTCCTTAGCGTCCTGGCCGATACGCGGCACAGTGAGGATTTTTTTTGCCATCGGTCCGCTGGCTGGTCGCTAACGCTGCTTGAGGCGCAGCTTGCTGCGTTAAAAAATACGCCGCACGGTCATAACCTTTTTATTAATCTGCCGATAACCGTCCTGACAGAGCCTGCGTCCTTCCAGCGGCTCATCAGACTCCCCTGCGTGCCGCTCAATATTGAGCTTGTCGACCTTGCGGCTTTTTTGGCGCTGTCCGTCGCGCAGAAGCAGCGCGTGGTTCAGAATCTGCAGCAGCTGAGCAGACAGGGGCACGCTATCTGGCTGGATGACATTGATGATGTCTTAGTGCAGTCGTTTTTATCCTGTCGACTTCCGTTAAGCGGCATCAAAATAGATAAGGAAGCATTCTGGCGTTTACGCGACACCCCTGCGCTGAGGCAACTGGTTTCCCTTTGCTTTCAGCTTGCCGGGAAAGTGCTTATCGAAGGTATTGAGACTGAACGCGATCGTACCTGGGCACTGCAGGCAGGCGCAGACTTCGGCCAGGGATATTACTGGCCGTCCTGGACATGGCCGGAGGATTAAAACGCCATTTCCAGGAGGGAGACCATGCGAATGACAGTGCGCCGTTACCGGCGGCGGCGTACAGGAAGTGATGCACTGGGATTTACGCGCTCACCTTTTGCTCCCCCCTTTTTCGACCGGCTCGAATTTTTGAGCCAGTCCATCAGCCAGCCCCGCAAAACAGACGCCCCGTTTATTCTCCTGGTGACGGAGGATCATTTCCTGCGCACCGGTTTTCTCAACGGGCAGTTTCCCCTGAGCAGCTGCTGCGATTACGCCACGCTGGACGACGCCCTTGTCGCACAGACCCAATGGCCCTCCGCCCGTCTGGTCGTGGATATTGAAAGCCGGTCAACGGGGCTTCTGGAGAAACTGGATCAGTTGAGAAGGCATAGCCTGTTTCCTCCGTTCCTGACGCCCTGGCTGTTAGTCCGGGCCGATAATTACGACACCCGCCTTTTCTGCAAAGCGGCAGGTCCCTTTCATGTGCTCGAGCGCCAGCTGAACGCCGCGGCACTCCAGCACAGCCTGCTGGATGCCCGCCCGCCACAGGGCTCCGACAAAGACTGGTTCAACCGCAATGAATGGCCGATCCTGCAGGAACTTTCCCGGGGCAAGACGTTACGTCAGATTGCCCTTATGCAGAATCGTCCCTATAGCCGCATTATCTATCGTCTTAGCTGCATCCTGGTGAAGCTGGGGCTGAGTCATCGACAGGAATTGTTGCATCTTCTTAATAACCTCTCAGACTGCACGTTTTCACTCACGTCCTAACCCCTTATTTCCTAAAGCGCTTTAAGAATTTACTTACCATTCGTGTTTCAAAAATGTTAATTTTTAACAATAAAGTCGAAATTATAACTATTCCTAATTTATGGGCGAGAACCTTGTGAAATGCCACAAATTGAACGAACGGCAGCACTTTCCTCCATCCGTTAAGTGAATGCAGACAGCGTTAACAAGATGATAATGATGTAAAAACAAGCAGCTTAGCGACTGCGCCCTGGAGGGAAAAGCGAAGCAGATAGCATGTTCTCCTGTGCAGGAGTTGCGGAGCTGAAGGTCAACCTTCACGCTTTCAGATGAAGGTCTGACGGCCTGCGAGGGCAATTGTTCACCTCATCAGACCGGGCGAGTCCCCCAAAATGATGCGTATTTTTGTTAACAATTGATCAACATACAGAGATATCTGTTATTTTTTGTTATTACATAAAGATGAAAATATGCGGTAAATGGGATAACAGGATATTTCCGCTAAATTTAAAAAAATAGCGATTCAGATCCAGAAGATAATACAAACCAATATCCTGTGATTAATTTACAGGGTTTTCGGAAAAAACTTACCCTGTATAATAAGAAGCGTACCAAATCTGAATAAGAAAAACCTTTTTGCCAACACCAGCCAAATGAGATGACCGCGCTGAGGCATAGTTCTTTTCATTACGTAAACAAGGATGCTTTCGCTCTTTCCAGGGAAATACTACGGTATAGGGATCTGCACATTATATCCTTCCGGCATTTCGAGAGTTTTACCAAACTCTGCATAACGCTTTTAACAATCTGAGGCATTAAAAATGAAACCGGCATCCGTTATCATTATGGACGAACATCCTATCGTCAGAATGTCGATAGAAGTCCTGCTACAGAAAAATAAGAATATCACAGTCAAGCTCAAGTCTGGCGATAGCCATGAAGTCCTTGACTGTATCCGTAATCACCCTATCGATCTGGTGATCCTTGACATTGAACTCACGGGCACGGATGCTTTCGCTTTACTTAAGAGAATCAGAAACTTAAACAAAGACATTAAGATTCTGTTCCTCTCATCTAAATCAGAGTTATTTTACGCGGGTCGCGCCATTCGCGCCGGGGCAAATGGCTTCGTCAGTAAACGTAAAGATTTGGGTGAGATCTACAACGCCGTAGAAATGATCCTGATGGGCTATTCCTTTTTCCCATCGGAAACGCTGAACTTTATAAACCATTTGGGTTCAGGCAAAGGGATGGCAGTCGATATGCCATTATCAAATCGCGAGGTCACGGTATTACGCTATCTGGCGAATGGATTATCCAATAAGGAAATTGCTGAACAGCTACTATTAAGCAACAAAACCATTAGCGCGCATAAATCCAATATTTATTCCAAGCTGGGCGTGCAAAGCATCGTGGAATTAATTGATTACGCCAAAGCGCACGAGCTGCTTTAACCTGAATTCACTCCCTGCAGCTTATCTGAGCTGCAGGGAGTGCGGTCAGTGCTAATTATAGTTAATCATAAAGGTGGCATCCGCATCGGCTCGTCCGGGCTGAGGGTTATCTGCAGTGGCAATATAATTGGCATAAAACGACAATGTTGCATTCCCCTGCGCATCAACCGAGACCGGCTGGCTGGCCTGCTGGAGAGCCAGACGCGTTTTATCCGCATCCCTGATCTCTACCGCGACACGGCTCGCTGTACTGGCGTCGTTCAGCGCCAGCAAACCGTTATTGCTCCCGTCGGCTTTACCCGAAAACGTAATCGACGCCGCGCCCGGCGGACAGCCGGTCAGCTTCAGCGTAAACGGCATGGGCTGCGTGCGGCTCCCGGTGGTGCTGAGCTGTTTCGTGGGCCAGGTGCCCAGCGTGACGGTCTTGTCGCTGTCGCTGCCTTCCGCAACGCAGGTAAAATCGACAATATTGCCGTAGAGCCGAATGTTAATTTCACCCAACGCGGTGTCCGCCTGAGCCTGTGTGCAAAGCGCAAAGAGCGCCACGGTGAGAAAACGGATCCCGTTTCGCATATCGGCTCCTTAGTCGTAATCCACGCGCAAATACCCGCGCGAGGTGAAACGCCCTTCCGCTGGCTTGTTGCCCGTCACGCTCACTGGCCAGACGCGGATCCCCACCTTTGCCTGCGCGCTGTCGTCGAGGCGGAACGGAATTTTGCTTGTCAGGTTGTTAGGCGTTAGCGGCGCACCGCTCTCGTTGGCAATGATGAACCCGACGTCCGGGTTATCCGACACCAGCACATTATCAGAGACTTTCTCCGCCTCTACGCGCATCGTCAGCATGGCGTTCGCCTCGACGTTGGTGCATTTGATCGCAATGGTTTTGCTTTGCGATGAGACGCCCTCCGGTTTGTTACCTACGCCCGCCTTGCTGAACAAGGAGGCACCAATGTCGCCGAAATCAAACTCCACCACGTTTCCGGCGTTGATAGCGCAGCTTTGCGGCACCTGAATGGTACCGCTGTAGCTGATGGTATAGACCGGCGTGGTGAGCGGATCCGAGGAGGTGGTGGTGACGTAAACGCGGAACATGGTGGCGCGCGGGATCACGACCATATTAATAAAACGTCGGGTTACCTTAAGGCGGAAGACAAGGCTGGAGTCCTGAACGCCAAACGGTCTGTTTTTGGAGACGTTAGGATGGCTCCCCATCTGGATATAGTTTTTTGGCGGATAAAACACGCCAGCATAGCTGTCCGTGATTTTCATGGCCCCGTCCAGATAGTCGTTCAGCTTCAGATACTGATAGCCATCGCTCGTTCCCGTAACCTGATAATCGGTCACATAGCTACGCTTGGTGGTATTCCCGACCGTGCCCTTCGGGCAGACGGCATTGACCCCTACCCACTGCGACTTCTCGCTGAGCGTCACGACCTGTCCAATCTGGTTATTCGAGCTATTGAATTTGTCCGTCAGGTCGTAATGCACTTCCGTCGGCACGCCTTTTTCATTGACGCACACGGTGGCGAATGCGTTTGCCGCAGGCAGTAGCGCCAGAAGCGACAAGCCTAAGATGTGGGTTTTATTCACAGCGAATCCCCTTCATTGTGATTGCCTGTTGCAGGCTCTTTTCAGGCAAGCTGTAAGGCGCGCGACACTGGGACTGCGCCCCGTCGCCCCACTGGATCAGCAGCTCGCCCTCCAGCGGCAGCCCGCTCAGGTAAATTTGCCCGTCGTCCCCCACCATGCTGGTGACACCGCTCCGGGTCTCACGGACCACCGCACCGAACGGCACGGGCTGGTTGCCGCGCGTTACCGTCAGCAGGGCGCGCACGCCAATGCGAGTATCAAAGCTGGCGCGCACCAGCGCGCCTTTGGTCGGCACCACGCTGCTCACGTTGTTTTCGATGTCGGTGTTGTTGCTCATGGTGTTGGTATCCAGCGCCACGCGGTTATAGCGGTAGACGGTGGCATACGGCATCACCGCATAGCCTCGCCAGTCGGTTCTCACGCCGGTCTGGTTTTCCACGCTGACGCCGGATGCCCCCGGCGCTTTGATCAGCACGTTGGTGTCACCCAGCGGCTGGCTGAAGGTCACGCCGTCGGCATGACCGACGACCCCGCCGGAGAGCTGCCAGTTGAGATCGTGCTGATCGTCGCTGTAGTTGTAGCCCACGCCCAATGTGCCGTAGGTCGCCTGCCAGTTGGCGCTGGCGCTTCCGCTTGACCCGTTGGTGCTGGTGTGTCCCTGAGTCACGCTGTAGTTCAGGTTGCGGTCCTCCAGCAGCGTGCCGCTGACGCCGGTTTGCCAGCTTGTGTCGCCATCGCTGTTCCGGCTGGCGGATGCCGTGGCGTAGGCACGGTCAATCGCGCTGTCCCGGCGATAGCCCTGACGGGTAAAGATACTGAACGGCACGGAGAGGTTAAACGACGCGATCCGGTCGGTGCCGTCGATCCCGACGGATTTGTTCCACGACCACGAAACGGAGTAGTTGATCCCCTTCATGCCCCCCGCATACCCCAGCTGGTACCAGAGGTTCGACTCGTCGGTACCCCAGTAGGTCTGCTCGCTGCCGGAGATATAGACCGAGCCGTAATCCCCCAGCGACTGAGAAACGTTAAGCTGGAAGCGACCTTTTTTATTCCACGTCAGGTTGTGATAGCTCTGCACGTCCGGCACATCGTTATCGTCCTGGCTGTCGGCATACTGATAGCCTTCCATTGAGCGCCATGCCACATCGTCCAGGGTGTAAAACCCTTTTGTGGAGTAACGGTAGCCCAGCAGCTGGAAGTTGGTGCCAAAGCCGTTAAGGGATTTCGCATAGAGGAAGCGCAGGGATTGTCCTTCATGCTTGCTGTCGTCCGCGAGCTGGCTGCGGGCGTGGGTGATATCGAGCGAAACCGCGCCCCAGTCGCCCAGGTTTTTTCCGGCCCCGACGGCAACCGCGGTATAGCGTGACGCCAGCTGCGTCCCGCCGTAGAGCGTAAAGCCGTTGGCAAGCCCGGTAATCAGGGTGCCCTGGGTGAAGAACGGCGTATCCTGATCGCTGTTACCGCTGCGGTAATCCCCCGCGACGAGGTCATACTTCCAGCGCCCTTCACGCTGCAGAAGCGGCACGGTGGAGTACGGCACGGTATAGCGCTGCTGGGTACCGTCTTTCTCTTCTACCGTCACTTCCAGGTCACCGCTTGAGGAGGTGGGGTTGAGATCGGTAATCGCAAATGCGCCCGGCTGCACATAGCTTTGATAGATCACGTAGCCATTCTGACGCACCACCACTTTGGCGGGCGTCCGGGCGATCCCGCGCACGGTGGGCGCGTAGCCCTGCAGGCTGTCCGGGTACATGCTGTCAGACGAGAAGAGCCGTCCGCCGCGGAACCCCATGCTGTCGAAGACGTCATTACCGGTATTGCTGTCGCCCAGGACCAGTTCGCTTTTCAGCGGGATCACGGTGCGCTGCGCCCAGGTGCCAATATTCTGCCACTCGCTGTGCCGCTGCCCGTTGGTCTGCGTGTATCGCCATGCGCCGTTGTTACGTAAACGCCAGGCGCCATAGTTCAGCCCGCTCTGCAGGTTGAGGTAATAGCTGTCGTCTTCGCTGCCCCGGTTGCCCGTAAAGCTGTAGTTCAGCAGCGCGGCGGGAATGCCTTCATCCCACTGTTCCGGCGGAATGTAGCCCCGGGCGCTGTTCTGCAATGCAACCTGCGGCAGGCTGACGTTCAGGCGCTGTGAGGCAAAGTTGAATACCGTTTCGCTACCGGGAATGGCCGTGGTCAACGGGACGCACGCCTCACCCTGAACCTTAGCCAGCTCGGGAAACGCCGCAACGTTGACGCCAAAGCGGTCGAGCATCGCCCGCGTAATACACGGCGATAAGCCGCCCGCCACCGGCGGCGTGTTCTCCGCCTGCTCAAAACGCACGTCCTGAGTCCCGATAAATTCATCGTTACGCCAGATATCCACGCGATAAACGCCGGGTGCCTGCTGGTGTCCTTGTTCAAAACGCGACAAATCCGCCACGCTGGCGGTGTCGTCGGACAGGAAGGCCGGGTTGAAATAGCTTTCGCTCCAGCCAGCCTGCGGCCAGAGCGCAGCCATCAGCGCCAGCGCAACCGGGCAGTAACGTCCCTGATGGTTTTTCATCGCCCTGACTCTGCTCACAGGTTGACGCTACGCGCCGGCGTGATGGCACCGTAGTCATTCACGCTCTGCCAGGAGAGCGTGCCGCCGGCACCGGCTGGCAGCACCTGCTGTGCCGCGCTTTTCGGCGCCACCATCAGGTTATCCAGCGTCTTCCCGCCCAGCTTCAGATTGACGAGGGTGATGTAATACGGAGACGCGTTGCTGACTTTGAGATGGTTACCCGCGCGCTCAAACCGCAGCTGGGAAAGCGCCTCTTCCGGCTGCATCGCCAGGTTGTTCGGGCGCACAAACAGCTTGATGCGCGAGAGGATAGCCAGCTGCAGCACGTTATTGTTTTCCGTTTTGGCTTTGTTCACTGACGGGATCGCTTTCACGTTCATGTAAAACAGCGATTCACGGTCGGCAGGCAGCGCAGGCCCGGCGTAAATAATGCGCAGCGTGTTTTCACTGTCCGGCTCGCTAACAAACAGGGGCGGCGTGACGGCAAATGTTTTTTCTTTTTGCCCGTTCGCATTTTCGATCCACGCGTTAATTAAATAGCGCTCCTGTTTATTGCTGTTGGTGATCGCCAGCGACGTTTGCTTCGCGTCCGCCGGGTAAATAACGCGGGTGGCTCCCAGCGCAATACCGCCGGATGCATTCGCGCAGGCAGAAACCATCATTAAAATAAACGATAAAAAAAGTCCTGGTTTAATTAGGGTATTCATCACAACCGTACCTTTAATAATGTGTTCGCAGGTGTTATGGATAAATCAACGTAAACCAGACATCCGACTGAATTTTGCCTGGCTCGAGGTGTTCGGAAATAGCCCGATAGCGGGCGCTAAAATGGAACGCCAGCTCGCGGGTATCGATCGGCAGCCAGCTGACGGCCGTGGCGTTTGGGATAATCTGACGCTGCTGCTCGTCAAAGAGCGCCAGCCCAACGCCGCTGCTGACAGGCGTTTCACCTGGTCGCGATGTCGCCAGAAAGACCTGAGGATCTTCTGCGGGTGTGGCCCCCTGAAACTGGATCCCCACGGTGCGCGAAACATCAACGCTGCAGTCCAGCAGCCGTACGGTGAAAGGCACATTCACCGTGGAAAAACTGCCCACGCCGGAAAATGAATTGGTTCGGTACTGCCCCATATCGATGCGCATATTCTGGCTGTCGGGCGCCACGGCGCAGCCGCCGTTCACCAGTTCACCTCTGAGATGAACCTTGCCACCTTCGATCACCACGGTATGCGCCGATGCCGGGCAAGCCATCGCAAGGGTTAACAGCAGTAGTGTTCCTGTCCTTGTCATCCTTTGTTCCTGGCAATAGCGTATGACGGGCCTCGTCCCTGAGGCCTGAACATCCCTGTGCGGAGGAATTATTCGTATTTCATAACGAAGGTGGCGTCAGCGTTCGCCTGGCCTGGCTCGGTAGTCGCAGCCGTGGATTTATAACGCGCGGTGAACTTCAGGGTGTTCGTCCCTTCGATCAGCGTCTGCGCAGCAGAGAAGGTCGCACCGTCTGGCGTCAGAACGCTGGATTTGCTGTCGAGGATCTCGATACCCACGCCTTTCGCGGTGTTGTCGTTGCTGCCGGAGGTGACGGCCAGCAGGGTTTTGTCGGTTGGGTCGATCTGACCGGTGAACGCAACAGCGGCAGTTTTGGCCACCAGCGGATCGCAATCGTTCAGTTCAATGTTGAACGGAATATTAGAGGTGGTGTCGCCCACTTTGGTGAATTTCGCGGTACGATACTGACCCAGATTAACGGTCTGCTCGGAAGAATCAGTATTTACTGAACAAGCCGCATTAACCAGCTCACCTTTAAAATGTACGGTACCGCCATTTACGGAAACCGGCGCAGCAGGATCCGCTGCATTTGCGGCACCCGCAACCAGGGCCAAAGTTGCAATAACAGTAGAAGCAATGTTGCTGAGTTTCATGTCTATTCCTTTAAAATGTAAATAACCCTTCCCGCGAAAAATCGGGAATAAGAAATACGTTCAATTGAGTAATTGAAAGCTTATTTCGGAGGAGACAAAGTAGCTCAGGAGGTGATTTTTAAATATGTCAAAACGCTGCCATTTTACCAGGTCACATCCTAATCCCGCCTAAGAAATTGACCATCCCTTAAGAAGGGTTTTTGCGTCTTGCGGATAAAAACGCGCAAAGGGTGACTGACAGCGGGGCTCGCTTCTGACAAAATACACGCATCCCCCCTTTCGAACGTTACAGACGGAATCTTCTCTCTGATGGCAGCAAAGATTATTGACGGTAAAACGATTGCGCAGCAGGTGCGCTCTGAGGTCGCGGAAAAAGTGAAGGCGCGTAAAGCGGCCGGAAAACGCGCCCCCGGGCTGGCCGTTGTGCTGGTTGGCAGTAACCCGGCATCGCAGATTTATGTCGGCAGCAAGCGCAAAGCGTGTGAAGAGGTGGGGTTCGTCTCCCGCTCTTACGATTTGCCGGAAACCACCAGCGAAGCAGAACTGCTGGAACTTATTGACACTCTGAATGCCGATAAAGAGATCGACGGTATTCTGGTTCAGCTGCCGCTGCCCGCCGGTATCGACAACGTGAAGGTGCTGGAGCGTATCGCACCGGATAAAGACGTGGACGGCTTCCATCCTTACAACGTTGGCCGTCTGTGCCAGCGCGCGCCGCGCCTGCGTCCGTGCACGCCGCGCGGTATCGTGACGCTGCTGGAGCGTTATAACATCGATACTTACGGCCTGAACGCCGTGGTCATCGGCGCGTCCAACATCGTGGGCCGCCCGATGAGCATGGAGCTGCTGCTGGCAGGCTGCACCACCACCGTTACCCACCGCTTCACCAAAAACCTGCGCCACCACGTTGAGAACGCCGATCTGCTGATCGTCGCGGTCGGTAAGCCGGGCTTTATTCCGGGCGAGTGGATTAAAGAGGGCGCAATTGTCGTGGACGTCGGGATTAACCGTCTGGAAAACGGCAAAGTGGTCGGCGACGTGGTGTATGAAGATGCCGCCGCGCGTGCCTCTTACATTACCCCAGTACCGGGCGGCGTAGGCCCGATGACCGTCGCAACGCTGATTCAGAATACCCTGCAGGCATGCGAAGAATATCACGACGTAGAGGACGCGTAAGATGGCCACATTTTCATTAGGCAAACACCCGCACGTTGAGCTGTGCGATCTGCTCAAGCTGGAAGGCTGGAGCGAAAGCGGCGCGCAGGCGAAAATTGCCATTGCCGACGGGCTTGTCAAAGTGGACGGTGCGGTGGAAACCCGCAAGCGCTGCAAGATTGTCGCGGGCCAGACCGTGAGCTTTGAAGGCCAGAGCGTGACCGTGACGGCGTAAGCCGTTTGATGCCCGGTGGCGCTGCGCTTACCGGGCCTACGTACTGTCTCCGTTTGTAGGCCGGGTAAGGCGAAGCCGCCACCCGGCAATTTCTATCTCTATCCCCTCACATCCATCACGGTTATTTATCGATCCACTTCAAATAATCAGTATTTCGTCTGTTGAAAAGTGAAAATTCAGTTGCGCGTTTTTCACGCTTTGCCCACGATAAGTAGAACGTTCTACTAAAACGTTCTACTTACAATAACAGCGCCAAAAAAAGCGCTACTCGGGGGAAATCAGCATGAGTCTGATATCAGGGTTTGTTAAATCGCTGTCTAAGTTATCGATGATTGGTCGCGCCTTAATGCTGCCAATTTCACTGCTTCCCGCTGCGGGCCTGCTGCTGGCCTTCGGCGATAAGTTCCATCTGCCACTGATGATGAACGCGGGCGGGGTTATCTTTGATAACCTGCCGATGCTGTTTGCCATTGGCTCTGCCGTGGGCCTGGCGTCAGAATCCGGCATTGCGGCGCTGTCCGCGGCGGTGTCGGTGTTTGTCACCAATATCACCATCAGCACCGTGCTGAGCATCACGCCGGAAATGGCCTCTCAGGGCGGGAAATACGCCATGGTGGTGGGCATTCCGACGCTGCAGATGGGCGTCTTCGGCGGCCTGATCTGCGGTATTCTCGCGGCCTGGTGCTATAACCGCTTCCACACCATGCAGCTTCCGGAGTTCCTTGGCTTCTTCTCCGGCAAGCGCTTCGTGGCGATTGCAACGGCGTTCCTCTCGTTCCTGATGGGGCTGCTGCTGCCGTACGTGTGGCAGCATATCCAGGCCGGTATCGACGCCCTCTCCGTGGTCGTTAACGGCGACAACCAGGCGGCCTCGACCTTTATCTTCGGTCTGGTGGAGCGCGCGCTGATCCCGCTCGGTCTGCACCATATCTGGTATCCGTCGTTCTGGTATTCGTTTGGGGATTACACCACCCAGGCAGGCCAGGTGATCCACGGCGACCAGACCATCTGGTTCAAGATGCTGGAAGAAGGCGTGAAATCCTTCAGCAGCGATACCTATCAGAACGCCGGTAAGTTCATGCAGGGTGAATTCCCGCTGATGCTGTTCGCGCTGCCTGCGGCGTGCCTGGCGATGTATCACGAAGCCCATACGAAGAATAAGAAAATCGCGGCCGGTATTCTGTTCTCCGCGGCGCTGACCTGCTTCCTGACGGGGATCACCGAACCGGTTGAGTTTACCTTTATCTTCGTGGCGCCGATTCTGTACGTCTTTAACGCCATCATGGCGGGTCTGGCCTACATGACCATGTACCTGCTGCATGCGCATATCGCCAAGTCGTTCTCTGCAGGCTTTATCGACTATCTGTCATTCGGGATCCTGCCGTCGTTTAACGGCTACCAGACCCACTTCCTGAGCGCCATTATCATCGGCATTCCAATGGGCCTGATTTATTACTTCACGTTCCGCTTTGTGATCCGTCGTTTCGACGTGAAAACGCCGGGCCGCACCGAAGTAACCGCCAACGCGGATGAAAAATCGGATTCTGAACTCGCGACCGAGATCATCACCCTGCTGGGCGGCGCGCATAACATTGACTCCGTCGGCGCCTGTATCACCCGCCTGCGTCTGGAAGTGGCAAAAAGCGACGCGGTAGATAAAGACGGTCTTAACGGACTCGGCGCGCGCGGCGTGGTGTTTGTCGGCGACAACGGCATTCAGGTGATTTTCGGTGCCAGAGCACAGTTTATCGCCCAGACCATGTCCACCATGATCGGCAAATAATAAGATGCCTGAACGACACGTCTCCTGTACGCTGGGAGGCGTGTTTTATCTGGCTGATAATCGGTAAATTTCAGGGAGCGGTTTTGAAGAAAGTCAGCATTATTGATGTTGCAAAGCACGCGGGCGTGTCGGTTTCCACCGTCTCGCTGGTGCTGCGCCAGAAAGGGAAAATCTCAGAGGCAACGATCGAGAAGGTCAACGCTGCCATCAATACCCTGGGCTATGTTCATAACGTTGCCGCTGCCAACCTTCGCGCCAATACCTCTAATCTGATTGGCCTGATCCTCCGCGACTTTAGCGACAGCTTCTCCATCAAGGTGATGGCGAGCATTGTTCAGGATCTTGAAAAACAGGGGTATATGGTTTTTCTCGGTCAGCCCCAGAACGACCATGACCAGCTTGAGCGCTGCCTGCTGTCGTTTAAGCAGCAGGGCGTCGCCGGGGTGATCTATCTGGCCTCGGATACCCGCACCGCCACCCTGCCGGAAAAGATTCGCCACTGCCCGCTGCCGCTGGTGGTGGTCTCGCAGTCACTGCTGGATGAAAAATGCAATCTGGTGATGCGCGATAACCGGCAGGCGGCCAGTCTGGCGGTGCGTTATCTTATCGAGCGCGGTCATCGTAATATCGCCTACATAGGCGGACGGGAAGGCTGCCTTATCCGCGAGCAGCGCCTGCTCGGCTTTCGCAGCGCGATGGCGCAAAACGGGCTGGTCTGGCGCGATGAATACTCGCCGGCCTGCAGCGATGACACGCTGGCAGCGGGTTTTGCCACCCGCCAGCTGCTGGAAAAAAACAATACCATCACCGCCCTGCTCTGCCACTCGCCGGATGCCATGATCGGCTCCATCTCCGGTATTCATCAGGTTGGGCGTACGGTGGGTAAAGATGTGTTTCTGACGCAGCAGGTCGCCCTGGTTGGTTTCGAAGATATGCTCCACGTTAACCTCACCTCACCCTCGTTTACCTACGTCTCGTCCGCCAGCGAAGAGACGGGGCGTCAGGCGGCCGGGCTGATTATTCGCACGCTGAAGGAGCCGACGCTGCAAACCCAGCGTATTACGCTCTCCGGGCAGCTTATCGCACGCGAGTCGGCGTAAAATCAGAATTTAGCACAGGTCTTTTAGCGCGAGATGACTGCTATATTTCCATGATTTGCCATGGATAATCACAATGCCTACCGTCATTACGCACGCTGCTGTTCCGCTTTGCCTGGGCTTAGGCCTGGGGACAAAAGTTATCCCACCCCGCCTGCTGTTTGCCGGTATTGTCCTCGCCATGCTGCCGGACGCCGACGTGCTGGCGTTTAAGTTCGGCGTCGCGTACGGCAACGTTTTCGGCCATCGCGGCTTTACCCACTCCCTGCTTTTTGCCTTCGTGGTGCCGATACTTTGCGTACTGACTGGACGACGATGGTTCCGGGCCAGCCTGACGCGGTGCTGGCTGTTTTTAACCGTGTCACTGCTGTCGCACAGCCTGCTGGATTCGATTACCACAGGCGGGAAAGGCGTCGGCTGGCTGTGGCCGTGGTCGGATGAACGCTTCTTTGCGCCGTGGCAGGTGATTAAGGTCGCGCCGTTTGCGCTCTCACGCTATACCACGCCGTACGGGCATCAGGTGATTATTTCAGAACTGCTGTGGGTGTGGCTGCCGGGGGTGGTGCTGATGGGAATGTTGTGGTGGAAAAGAAGGTAAAAAAAAGCCGGGTGGCGGCTGCGCCTTACCCGGCCAACTTTTGCCCGTAGGCCCGGTAAGCGTAAGCGTCACCGGGCGTTACAGACTTACTTACGGCGCCAGGTCGTTCCCTGCGGGCCGTCTTCCAGAATGATGCCCATCTCGGTCAGACGGTTACGCGCCGCATCGGCCGCCGCCCAGTCCTTCGCCTGACGCGCTTCCAGACGCGCCTTGATCAACGCTTCAATCTCCGCCACTTCACCGTCGTCCGCCTGCGCACCGCTCTGCAGGAACGCGTCCGGCTCCTGCTCCAGCAGGCCGAGCACGGCAGAGAGCTTACGCAGATGTGACGCCAGCGCATTCGCGGCCGCCATATCCTCGGACTTCAGGCGGTTCACTTCGCGCGCCATGTCGAACAGCACGGAGTAGGCTTCCGGGGTGTTGAAGTCGTCGTTCATCACCTCAACGAAGCGCGCTTCGAACGCTTCGCCGCCTGCCGCCGGAACAGACTTGTCGGTTCCGCGCAGCGCGGTGTACAGACGCTCCAGCGCCGAGCGCGCCTGCTTCAGGTTCTCTTCGCTGTAGTTCAGCTGGCTGCGATAGTGGCCAGACATCAGGAAGTAGCGCACGGTTTCCGCGTCGTAATACTTCAGCACGTCGCGCACGGTAAAGAAGTTACCCAGCGATTTCGACATCTTCTCGCGGTCAACCATTACCATCCCGGAGTGCATCCAGTAGTTCACGTACTCGCCGCCGTGGGCGCAGGTGGACTGCGCGATTTCGTTTTCGTGGTGAGGGAACATCAGGTCTGAACCGCCGCCGTGAATGTCGAAGTGCTTGCCCAGCTGCTTGCAGTTCATCGCGGAACATTCAATGTGCCAGCCCGGACGGCCGTCGCCCCACGGGGATGGCCAGCTTGGTTCACCCTCTTTGGACATCTTCCACAGCACGAAGTCCATCGGGTTACGCTTCACGTCAACCACGTCAACGCGGGCACCGGCCTGGAGCTGGTCCAGATCCTGACGGGAAAGCGCACCGTAGGTTGGGTCCGTCGGCACGGAGAACATCACGTCGCCGTTGTCGGCAACATACGCGTGACCGCGGGCGATCAGCTTTTCGGTGATCTCGATGATTTCGTGAATATGGTGGGTCGCGCGCGGCTCGCTGTCCGGACGCAGAATATTCAGGGCGTCGAAGTCTTTGTGCATCTCAGCGATCATGCGATCCACCAGCGCGACAAAGCTTTCGCCGTTTTCATTCGCGCGCTTGATGATCTTATCGTCGATGTCGGTGATGTTGCGCACGTATTTCAGCTTGTACCCCAGAAAACGCAGGTAGCGTGACACCACGTCGAAGGCGACAAAGGTACGGCCATGGCCAATGTGACAGAGATCGTAAACCGTAATACCACACACGTACATGCCGACTTCCCCGGCATGGATAGGTTTAAATTCCTCTTTTTGGCGCGTCATTGTATTAAAGATTTTTAACATCGAAGATTCCATGTAAACACGTGTGTGGTTGAAAACCGGCTATTCTACCCGTAATTCAAACCCGAAGCAGCACACAATGCAAGGTGATCGCATCCTGTGGTTATGCTATAACAAGCCCCTATAGATGACCCGAAGGCGGGTCGACGTACCACAATAACGGAACAGGATGCAAAAATGGTTACTTTCCACACTAATCATGGCGATATCGTAATCAAAACCTTTGATGACAAAGCGCCTGAAACAGTTAAAAACTTCCTGGACTACTGCCGCGAAGGTTTCTACAACAACACCATTTTCCACCGCGTGATCAACGGTTTCATGATCCAGGGCGGCGGTTTCGAACCTGGCATGAACCAGAAAGCCACTAAAGAGCCGATCAAGAACGAAGCGAACAACGGCCTGAAAAACACCCGCGGCACGCTGGCGATGGCACGTACTCAGGCGCCTCACTCTGCTACTGCACAGTTCTTCATTAACGTGGCGGACAACGACTTCCTGAACTTCTCCGGCGAAAGCCTGCAGGGTTGGGGCTACTGCGTATTCGCAGAAGTGGTTGAAGGTATGGACGTGGTTGACAAGATCAAAGCCGTCTCTACTGGCCGCAGCGGTATGCACCAGGACGTTCCAAAAGAAGACGTTGTGATTACCAGCGTGACCGTCAGCGAGTAATTGGTGGCGACACTCTTTATTGCGGATCTTCATCTGCAAACAGAAGAACCGGCGATAACCGCCGGTTTTCTGCGTTTTTTACGCGGTGAAGCGAAAAGCGCCGATGCGCTGTACATCCTGGGCGACCTCTTTGAAGCCTGGATTGGCGACGACGATCCTAACCCGCTGCACCGTGAAATGGCCGCCGCCATTCACGCGCTGGTGGATTCGGGCGTCCCCTGCTACTTCATTCACGGCAACCGTGATTTCCTGATCGGCAAGCGCTACGCCCGTGAAAGCGGCATGACGCTGCTGCCGGAAGAACAGGTGCTCGACCTCTACGGCCGCAAGGTGCTGATCGTGCACGGCGACACGCTCTGCACCGACGATACCGGCTACCTGGCGTTTCGCGCCAAAGTCCACACCCCGTGGATCCAAAAGGTGTTCCTTGCCCTGCCGCTCTTTATCCGCAACCGCATCGCCGCCAGAATGCGCGCAGGCAGTAAAGCCGCCAACAGCAGCAAATCCATGACCATCATGGACGTCAATCCGCAGGCGGTCGTGCGGGTGATGGAAAAGCATGACGTTCAGTGGCTGATCCACGGTCATACCCATCGTCCTGACGTGCATTCCCTCATCGCCAACGGCCAGCCCGCACACCGCGTGGTATTGGGTGCCTGGCACACCGAAGGTTCTATGGTCAAAGTCACGCCTGAGGGCGTGGAGCTGATCGCGTTTCCGTTTTAACCTCCTCCACATCATTCTATTTTTTTGAACAATATCGGCAAATTGTTTCGATTTTAATCCGCCCGTGGTCGGCCTATTATTTATCACATCAGGGCAACACGCCCTATCCCAGACAAAACACTTAAGGAATACGACCATGAAATCCATCAAAACTTTCGTTGCAGTTGCGGCTCTCTCCCTGGTTTCTTTCGGTTCTTTCGCGCAGAGCGTGAGCGCAACCGCCTCTACCCTTGACCGCGCAGAAGCGAAAATCGCTGCACAGGCTGCTGAACAGGGTGCGTCTTATAAAATCACCAGCGCGAAGGTCGATAATCGCGTGTATATGACCGCTGAACTGACGAAATAATGATTGCCCCTCGACGAAAACAGACCGCCAGAATGCGGTCTGTTTTGTTATGAATTGATGGCAACAACGGCTCAAGATTTAACCGCGCAACCGTTTTCCTTGCCCGTATAACATGCTATTCTCTGTGCCCTCGAAAGCAGTGTGTTTCGCACCACAGGAGTTTTAAGACGCATGTCTTCCCGCAATAATCCGGCGCGTGTCGCCATCGTGATGGGGTCCAAAAGCGACTGGGCTACCATGCAGTTCGCCGCCGAAATCTTTGACATCCTGAATGTTCCGCACCACGTTGAAGTGGTCTCTGCACACCGTACGCCGGACAAACTGTTCAGCTTCGCCGAAAGCGCCGAAGAGAACGGTTATGAGGTGATCATCGCCGGTGCGGGCGGCGCAGCACATCTGCCGGGCATGATTGCCGCCAAAACCCTGGTGCCGGTTCTGGGCGTACCGGTTCAGAGCGCCGCGTTAAGCGGTGTGGACAGCCTCTACTCCATCGTTCAGATGCCGCGCGGTATTCCTGTCGGCACGCTGGCGATTGGCAAAGCGGGTGCCGCAAACGCCGCCCTGCTGGCCGCGCAGATCCTGGCGACGCACGATAAAGACTTACATGATCGTCTGGCGGCGTGGCGTAAAGCCCAGACCGACGAAGTGCTGGACAACCCGGACCCGCGGGGTGCGGCATGAAGCAGGTTTGCATCCTTGGTAACGGCCAGTTAGGCCGCATGCTGCGTCAGGCCGGTGAGCCGCTGGGCATTGCCGTCTGGCCCGTCGGGCTGGACGCCGAGCCGGAAGCCGTCCCATTCCACCAGAGCGTGATCACCGCCGAGATTGAACGCTGGCCGGAGACCGCTCTGACCCGCGAGCTGGCGCGTCATAACGCCTTCGTTAACCGCGACGTGTTTCCGATCGTTGCCGACCGCCTGACGCAAAAGCAGCTGTTCGACAAGCTCGGCCTCGCGACCGCGCCGTGGCAGCTCCTGTCCGATAAAAGCGAGTGGAACGACGTCTTCGCCATGCTGGGCGAACTGGCGATCGTGAAGCGCCGCGTGGGTGGCTACGACGGCCGCGGCCAGTGGCGCCTGCGCGCAGGCGACACCGCCGAGCTGCCGGATGACTGCTACGGCGAGTGCATCGTTGAGCAGGGCATTAACTTCAGCGGTGAAGTCTCGCTGGTTGGCGCGCGCGGGCATGACGGCCGCACGGTGTTTTATCCGCTGACGCATAACCTGCATCAGGACGGCATTCTGCGCACCAGCGTCGCCTTCCCGCACGCCAATGCCGACCAGCAGGCGCAGGCGGAAGAGATGCTCTCTGCCATCATGCACGAACTCGGTTATGTCGGCGTCATGGCGATGGAGTGCTTTATCACCCCGTCCGGTCTGCTGATCAATGAACTTGCGCCGCGCGTGCACAACAGCGGCCACTGGACGCAAAACGGCGCCTCCATCAGCCAGTTCGAGCTGCACCTGCGCGCCATTACCGACCTGCCGCTGCCGCAGCCGGTGGTGAACAGCCCGTCGGTGATGATCAACCTGATCGGCACCGATCTGAACTACGACTGGCTGAAGCTGCCGCTGGTACATCTGCACTGGTATGACAAAGAGGTCCGCGAGGGTCGTAAAGTCGGCCACCTGAACCTGAACGACAGCGACACGGGCCGTCTGAGCGCCACGCTGGAAGCCATGATCCCGCTCCTGCCGCCGGAATACGCGAGCGGTATTGTCTGGGCACAATCTAAGCTTAAATAGTTCTCCCTCCGCCGGGGAGTTGACCTCCTCTTTCCCCGGCGTACAATTCCCGCCCATTGCTGCTTAGCTTTCTTCTGGAATAACCATGAACGATGGAACGGACTATCGCGCGATCCTCGCGTCCGATACCCCTTTAATCGACGTTCGCGCGCCGATCGAATTTGCCCAGGGCGCGATGCCAGCGGCAGTCAACCTGCCTTTAATGAACGATGACGAGCGCGCCGCCGTCGGCACCTGTTATAAACGTCAGGGACCGGACGCCGCGCTGGCGCTCGGCCATCGCCTGGTAAGCGGCGACACGCGTGACGCCCGCATCAACGCCTGGCGCGAAGCCAGCCTTGCCCATCCTGAGGGCTTTCTCTGCTGCGCGCGCGGCGGCCAGCGCTCGCATATCTCGCAGGCCTGGCTGAAAGAGGCGGGTGTCGACTACCCGCTGATCCGCGGCGGCTATAAGGCCCTGCGCCAGACGGCGATTCAGGTGACCATTGAGCAGTCACAAAAGCCGATGGTGCTTATCGGCGGCTGTACCGGGAACGGTAAAACCCTGCTGGTGAAGCAGCACGCGCAGGGTATCGATCTGGAAGGGCTGGCGCACCATCGCGGCTCGTCATTTGGCCGCACGCTCACGCCGCAGCTTTCTCAGGCCAGCTTTGAAAATCACCTTGCGGTTGAGCTATTGAAAAAAGACGCCGCGCGCTGGGTGCTGGAAGATGAGGGCCGGATGATTGGCTCCAACCACCTGCCGGCCTGCCTGCGCGACCGCATGGTTGAAGCCCCTATCGTGGTGGTCGAGGATCCGTTTGAGATCCGTCTTGAACGCCTGCGCGAAGAGTATTTCGACCATATGTGGACGGATTTTTCTGCCGCCTACGGCGAGGAAGCGGGCTGGAAAGAATACAGCGAGTACCTGCATCACGGCCTGTTCGCCATACGCCGCCGTCTTGGGCTGCAGCGCTTTGCGGAATTTACCGCGCTGTTAGACTCCGCGCTGCTGGAACAGCAACGCTCTGGCCGCACTGACGCGCACTTCAGCTGGCTTGTACCGCTCCTGAACGACTATTACGACCCGATGTACGGCTATCAGCTGGAGAAAAAGGCGGAAAAGATTGTGTATCGCGGGACGTACGAAGAAATTGCTGAGTGGCTTGATCGCTGAAAAAAGCCGGGTGGCGGCTACGCCTTACCCGGCCTACGCGTACTGTTGTAGCCCCGGTAAGCACAGCGCCACCGGGGAACAGACGGCTTAGAAGTCGTAACGCAGACGCACCAGGTTCATGTCGCCCAGGTTGTCGGTGCTGGAGGTGAACACGTGTTCGTAATCCACGCGGAAACCGTAATCCAGCTGGAAGCTGATCCCCACGCCGTTGTCGATGCGCTGGTAGTTACGGCCGTTCACGTACTCAATGCGGTCACCCATGAAGTAAGGCTGGATGGATTTCACCGCGTACTGACCGACTGGGAACTTGTACCCTGCGAAGTATTCAATACCCCACGCGTCGCCTGCAAAGTAGTCGTTAACAGACACTTTTTTGGTGGTCAGGAAGTTCTGATACCAGCCGCCGCCTGCGGAGAAGGTCCAGTTGTCCGGGGTCCAGCTCAGCGCGGTACCGAGGATATTCTGGTCGTAGGTTTTGCTGTCGCCGTTGTCCGGGTTACGCATGTCGGCGCGGGTGTAGTTCCACGCGGCGCCCCAGGTCAGGTCGGTAGTCAGGTGGTAATCCAGACCCAGCGAGCCGCCGCCTTTGCGCTTGTAGCGCAGGCCGTTGCCCGGCAGGTATTCGCTGTCTTCAAACAGGTAGGATGCGTAAATGTCAGCATCGCCCACGGTTTTCTTATATTTCAGCATCTGGCGTGAACGGTAAGAGCCGTCGTAATCGCCGTTGATCCCGTTACCCGGTGCCTGAGCGATCATGTCGTAGTCCCAGATATCGGTTTTCGCGCCCACCACATCATAGTAAACGCTGTTCTGTTGACCGAAGGTCAGCGTACCCCAGGTGTCGCTCTTCAGACCGGTATAGAGCATACGACGCGTGGTGTCGTGTGCGCCTTCGGCGTAGTGGTGATCCCAGTTAAACTGCGCAGGAATATTCACACCCAGCTCGTAGTAGCTGATCCAGCTGATGTCATCAAACAGGTAGTAATCTGCTGCGAAACGGAAGCGGGTGCCGCCGTCAAAGCCGTTACGCTTGTAGCTGTTTTTCCCGTCGTCGCCGGTCATGTTCTGGAACTGAGGACGAATGCTGCCGCCAACGGTGAAGTTCAGGCGGCTCAGGGGGTTACCCGCCTGAGGATCCTGCTTAAGAACGGTGATTTCCGCCTGAGAAGCGAAGGTCGTTAATGCCACTGCCGCGCCAATCGTTGCCGCCAGCGCTGATTTTTTTATAGTCATTATTTTTCCTTAATAGACACGCTGCTAAATATTTAGCGGGTGAATATTAACTGGAAATAATCGGGCTGTGTGGACGGGTTTTTAATGTTTTGTGCTACTAAATGAGTGGGTATTATCACTTTGTGCTATTTAAACACTACGCACCGGCATAAAAATCCGGTGCGTAATTATCACTACACTAAATCAACTCGCAAACTGACGGAACAGGGCTTTGCCCTTTAGCAGCCGCGTGCCGAGCCAGCCTCCGCAGAGAGAAAGCAGCGCAGCGCCGCACAGAGGCAGAGTCAACCAAAGACGCCAGTCAGGCTCCCACGGGAAGTCGAACACCTTTGTCTGCAGCACCGCCAGCGCCGTCTCTGCGCCAATGGCGGCCACCAGACCGGCCACCAGCCCCAGCAGCGCAAACTCGCTCCAGAGCGTCATTCGCAGCAGCCGCTTACCGGCCCCCAGCGTGCGGTAAACCACCAGTTCCTGATGGCGCTGGCGCATGCCCACCTGCACCTGGGCCAGCAGCAACAGCACGCCGCAGATCGTCACCAGCACCACCATGACCTCCAGCGCGCGGCTCACCTGCTCCAGCACCTGCCCCACCTGTTTGAGGATCGCGCCGATATCCAGCAGGCTGACCGTCGGAAACTCCCGGTTGAGCTGGGTCAGCATGCCGTTGCCGTTTTCCCAGCGGAAGCTGGTCAGCCAGCTCTGTGGCTGCCCGTCCAGCGCCCCCGGCGGGAAGATAAAGAAGAAGTTGGGCCGCAGGCTTTCCCAGTCCACTTTACGCAGGCTGGTGACTTTCGCGGTGAAATCCTGGGTATCGCCGGTGAAGGTCACGCTGTCTCCCAGCTTCACGTTCAGGCGCGTCGCCAGCCCCTCCTCCATCGACACCTCCCCCGCTTTTGGCGGCCAGGTGCCGGCGGTTATTGGGTTGTGATCAGGGCGTTTATCCTGCCATGTCAGATTCAGCTCGCGGTTCAGCGACTCGTCCTTGTTCCCCTCCGTTGGCTGGCCGTTGATCTGCGTCAGACGCGCGCGAACGATGGGAAAGAACGACTCGGGGATGATGTGATGCTCCGACAGGAAGCCCTTCAGCGGCGTAACCTGCTCAGGGGCGATATTGATCAGGAAATAGTTCGGGCTTTCCGGCGGAAGCTGCTGCTGCCAGCGGTCGAGCAGATCGCCGCGCAGCACCAGCAGCAGCGCCAGCAGCATAAACGACAGCGAGAACGCCGACAGCTGGCTGAGCGTAGACCAGGGCTGGTGCAGCAGACGGTTGACCGCCAGGCGCACGGGCAGGGATTTTACCGTCACCCTTTTCAGGAGGTTGAGCAGTATCCAGCCCAGCACGCCGCACAGCAGCGCCAGCACAACCGCCCCGGCCAGCACCGCCCACAGCAGCGTGCTGCCGCCCATCAGCCACGCCAGCAGCCCCACCGCCACCGCAATAATCACAGGAAGGTAGAACTTCAGCGGCCAGACGTTCGCCACCACATCGTTGCGAAGCACGCGCAGCGGCTGCGTGGCGAGCAGCAGGCGGTAGGGCCGAAGCCCCACCAGCACCGAGATCACCGTCATCGCGCCCATCGCCCACAGCCACGGCCAGAGGCTGGCCGGCGGCAAGGCGGCCGGAAGCACCGGTTTCAGCATCACCATCAGCAGTTTTTCAAACAGCATCCCGATTATTCCGCCGGTCAGCGCCGACAGGACCAGCAGCATCAGCCACTGGCCGACAATTAGCTTGCGCAGCTGCGCCCGGCCCGCCCCGAGGGTTTTGAGGATCGCCACCAGGTCGTAGCGGCTGCGGCAGTAGTGCCCCATCGCGACGGCCACCGCCGCCACCGCCAGCAGCAGGGTCAACAGGGCCGACAGCAGCAGGAACTGCTGAGAGCGCTCCAGAGATTTACCGAGCGCCCCCTCGTCCTGCTCCAGCCCGTACCAGCGGTGTTCCGGTTTGAGCTGCGGCAGAAGCCATTTTTCATACGCGGCAAGCTGGGCGGGCGTGCCGCCAAACTTATAGCGCCAGGTGACGCGGCTGCCCGGCTGTACCGCATGGGTGGCCGCGACATCCGCGGTGTTCATCAGCAGGCGCGGCGCAAGCTGGAACGGGTTAAATCCGCCGTCGGGCTCCTGCACCACTTCCCCGGCGATTTTCAGCGTGGCGTCGCCGACGTCGATACTGTCGCCGGGTTTGAGGTTCAGCAGCGCCATCAGACGCGATGCCAGCAGCACCGTACCGGGCGTCGGCTTTAACCCCGGCGGACTGGTCTGTAAGTCACCGTACATCGGGTAGATATCATCGACGGCCTTGACGCTCGCCAGCTGCGGCATGTCGCCCGCGAAGGTCATGGTCTGGAAGGTGAGCTGCTCTCCCACCTTCAGCCCTTCTTTGCGCGCTGCTTCAATCCAGCCCGGCGGCACGGGGCGGGAGCTTTCCAGCGCCCTGTCCCCCGCCATAAACTCCCGGCTCTGCTGGCTGAGCCCTTTTTCCATGCGGTCGCTGACGCTGCCGAGCGCCAGCACGCAGGCCACCGCCAGGCTGAGCGCCAGCCAGACAATCAGCAGCGAGGGCGAGCGCCACTCGCGCCAGAACCAGCGGGTAATCATGCTTCCTCCTGCAGAACACCGTTCACCAGCCGCAGGCGACGGTCGCAGCGCGCCGCGAGCTGCGGATCGTGGGTGACGAGGATCAACGTGGTGCCGTGCTCGCGGTTGAGCGAAAACAGCAGGTCGGCAATCCTGTCGCCGGTTTTACGGTCAAGGTTGCCGGTAGGCTCATCGGCAAACAGCACCTCAGGGCGGCCGTTAAACGCGCGGGCCAGCGCCACGCGCTGCTGCTCACCGCCGGAAAGCTGGGCGGGAAGATGGTCGAGACGTTTCCCCAGACCGAGCTGTTCCAGCAGCGCCTTCGCATGCGCGCGGCTTTCACGGCTGTTTTCACCGCGCAACAGCGCCGGGAGCTCGACGTTTTCCAGGGCGTTCAGGGTTGGGATCAGCATAAAGGACTGAAAGACAAAACCAACGTGACGCGCGCGCAGCGCGGCCCGCGCCTCTTCATCAAGCTGATGCAGCGGCTGCCCGACAAGGTGGACCTCGCCGCTGCTGCCGTCGTCCAGACCGGCTAAAATCGCCAGCAGCGTGGACTTACCGGAACCGGATTCGCCAATCAGCGCGATGGTTTCAGCGCGTTTGACAACGAGTTCAACTCCAGTAAGGATGGAAAGCTCGTGTTCCCCCTGACCGACGGACTTCTTAAGATGATGAACTTCAACACTGTTTTCCGCTGGCATTTGCCCTTCCTGTTTTTGATTCTGATGACCTTCCGCGCGGCGGCAGCGGACACGTTACTGGTTCTCGGCGACAGCCTGAGCGCAGGCTATCGCATGGCGGCTGGCGCGGCCTGGCCCGCTCTGCTCAATGACAAATGGCAGAGCAAAACGCCTGTAATCAACGCCAGCATCAGCGGCGATACCTCACAGCAAGGTTTATCGCGCCTGCCTGCGCTGCTCAAACAGCATCAGCCGCGCTGGGTGCTGGTTGAGCTGGGCGGTAATGATGGCCTGCGCGGTTTCCAGCCACAGCAAACGGAGGATACGCTGCGCACCATTTTGCAGGAGATCAAGGCGGCAAACGCCCAGCCGCTGCTGATGCAAATTCGCCTGCCCGCCAACTACGGTCGTCGGTATAATGAGGCCTTTAGCGCGATCTACCCCAAGCTTGCCAAAGAGTTTGATATTCCGCTGCTGCCATTTTTCATGGAAGAGGTCTATCTCAAACCCCAGTGGATGCAAGACGACGGGATCCACCCCAATCGCGATGCGCAGCCGTTTATTGCCGACTGGATGGCAACGCGGCTGGCTCCTTTAGTTAAACATGACTCCTGATTAAGCGGAGATCCTGACAGGTAAAGTTATGCAAAAATCGGTCTTAATTACAGGATGTTCCAGTGGAATCGGTCTGGAAAGCGCGCTCGAATTGAAGCGCCAGGGGTTTCGGGTTCTGGCGGCCTGTCGCAAACCCGACGATGTCGAACGCATGAACGGGCTGGGCTTTACCGGCGTGCTGCTGGATATGGACTCGCCGGAGAGTGTTGACCACGCCGCCGATGAGGTGATCGCCCTGACCGGTAATCGTCTTTACGGCCTGTTTAATAATGCCGGTTACGGCGTGTATGGCCCGCTGGATACCCTCTCCCGCGAAACGCTGGAGAAGCAGTTTTCGACCAACTTTTTCGGCGTACATCAGCTCACCATGCGTCTGCTCCCCGCGATGCTGCCGCACGGTGAAGGGCGCATCGTGATGACGTCGTCGGTGATGGGGCTGATTTCCACCCCGGGCCGCGGCGCCTACGCCGCCAGTAAATATGCGCTGGAGGCCTGGTCCGACGCCCTGCGCATGGAGCTACGCCACAGCGGCATTAAGGTCAGCCTGATTGAACCCGGCCCGATCCGCACCCGCTTTACCGAAAACGTTAACCAGACGCAGGCGGATAAACCGGTCGAGAACCCCGGCATCGCCGCACGTTTTACCCTCGGGCCCGAGGCGGTGGTGGCCAAAGTGCGCCATGCTTTTGAGAGTGAACATCCCAAAATGCGCTATCCGGTGACGCTGGTCACCCACGCCGTCGGCTGGTTAAAACGCCTGCTGCCGGGCCGAATAATGGACAAAATTTTACACGGTTGAGTTGAAGCGACGACGCGCATCCCCATGTAAAGAACAAACCGACAAAAGAGAAAGCCGCATGTCCGTACAGAATATCGTCAATATCACAGAAGCTAACCTGCAACAGACTCTTGAACAGTCGATGACCAAACCGGTCCTGTTCTACTTCTGGTCTGAACGTAGCCAACACTGTCTGCAGCTGACGCCGGTGCTGGAAAGCCTTGCCGCCCAGTACAACGGCCAGTTCATTCTCGCGAAGCTGGACTGTGACGCCGAGCCGATGGTCGCGTCTCAGTTTGGTCTGCGCGCCATTCCTACCGTCTATCTGTTCCAGAACGGCCAGCCTGTTGATGGCTTCCAGGGGCCGCAGCCGGAAGAGGCTATCCGCGCCCTGCTGGATAAGGTGCTGCCGCGCGAAGAAGAGCTGAAAGCGCAGGAAGGCATGGCGCTGATGCAGGAAGGCAAATACGACGAGGCGCTGCCGCTGCTGAAAGAGGCGTGGCAGCTGTCAAAACAGAACAGCCAGATTGGCCTGCTGCTGGCGGAGACGCAGATCGCCCTGCACCGCTCAGAGGACGCGGAGGCCGTACTTAAGACGGTTCCGCTGCAGGATCAGGACACCCGCTATCAGGGGCTGGTTGCACAAATTGAGCTGCTGAAGCAGGCGGCGGATACCCCGGAAATTCAGCAGCTGCAGCAGCAGGTTGCCGACAACCCGGCGGATGCCGCGCTGGCAAGCCAGCTTGCGCTGCAGCTGCATCAGGTGGGGCGTAACGAAGAGGCGCTTGAGCTGCTCTTCAGCCATCTGCAAAAAGATTTAGCCGCCGCAGACGGTCAGGCGCGCAAGATGTTCCAGGAGATCCTGGCCGCGCTGGGCACCGGCGCCGCGCTGGCGTCGAAGTATCGTCGTCAGCTGTACGCGCTGTTGTATTGATAAAAAAGCCCGGTGGCGGCTTCGCCTTGCCGGGCCTACAAAGACGATGTTACCCCGTCTTTTTCAACTGCGTCACCACCAGCTGGTGGCGCGCGTTGTAGAACTTCCGATAGGTCAGGTAGCAGGCAATGATGGTGGACAGGCTTGCCGTAGAGAGCAGCATAAACGTCACCATGATCTGATACTTAATCGCTTTTACCGGATCGATACCGGCAAAAATCAGCCCCGACATCATGCCCGGCAGGCTCACCAGCCCCACCGTTTTGGCGGAATCTACCGTAGGGATCAGCGATGAGCGAATGCTCTCGCGAATCAGCCGCGCCGAGGCCACCTTTGGCGTTGCCCCCAGGCTTAGTTTCTCCTGCAACTGCTGCTGTTCGCTGCTGAAACGCTGGCCGAGGTTGTTATAACATAGCCCAACGGCCACCATCGCGTTCCCCGCGATCATCCCCGAGATAGGGATGACCTGCATCGGCGTAAACTCAATCGAGCCGGAGAGCACCAGCACCGCCAGCGTGAGCGCCGTTCCGGTGGTAATCGCAATAAACGATGAGACAAACGCCTTATCAATGTATTTACTGCGCTTTTGCGCATTCCACGCCGCGTTAAAGCAGATAAAGAGCACCATCAGCAGCGTCAGCACCGCGTGGTTAACGTTGAAGATATACTTCAGCACATAGCCGACGATGATGAGCTGAATCACCGCGCGGCAGATACTCCACACGATATCTTTTTCCAGCCCCAGCTTTTCCCGGTAGCTGACCACAATCGCAATCAGCACCAGCACCATCGAAAAGGCCAGCGATTCGTTCGTAATGTTATGCTCACCCACGGTTTGCCTCCTGCATTTTCCCGCCGTGCGGCTGGAGCGTGATTACGTCATCCGCATGGGTTATTTCGCTAGCGTCGTGCGTCACCCACAGCACGGCAATGTTCTGCTCCCGGGCGTAACGATGAATAATCTCGTTAACGTTGCGCTTGTTGACGTCATCGAGCGCGCTGGTGATTTCGTCCAGCAACAACACCTTCGGTAAAAACTGCAGGTTGCGGATCAGCGAGACCCGCTGCTTTTCGCCGCCCGACAGCGCGTTGATGGATTTGCTCAGCGTCTCCTGCGCCAGCCCAAAGCGGGCCAGATCGTGGATAAACTTTTCCGGCTCCGGCGTTTTATTGCGGATTTGCCACGGAAAAATCAGGTTGTCATAGACCGTATCGCCAAAAAGCACGGGCGTTTGCACGCAGTACGAGACCTGCTGGCGATAGCTTTCCGGGGAAAGCGAGGCGATATCTTCGCCTTCAAACAGAATGGCTCCCTCCGTCGGGCTGAGGAGTGACGCCACAATCTTCAGCAGCGTGCTTTTCCCACAGCCTGAGGGACCCGTGATTAATTTAAACTCGCCCGGCGACAGGCGAAACCCGACGTGCTGCAGGATTGTGTTTTCCCCGACTCGAAATCCGACATCCCTGAGCAGTAATTCGTTTTTTTTATCGTTCATTGCGCTTCCGTTGACCGCTTTTTGTCATAACCGTCTGTAGCATAATCCTTTCGCCCGCGCAGCGCGAATAGCCTCACGCTGAAGCAAGTGTTAAGCTTTTTGTTTGTAAATTGTCACCACCATCACTACAGGAAGTATGCAGCATGGCACATATTTTTTATGAGTTTCCCTCCCTGAAGCCTGGTGTTCCTGATGTCGAAACATTAATGGACGTCATCAAATCGTCGGAACGCACGCGTTTTGTGATGGGTGAAGAGGTGGTCGATTTTGTTAAGAAGGCGCTCATCGTGAACACCACGATCGGCAGCTTCAAAAATTGCTATTTTGCCTTCGACAACGGGACACACTTCCTTGAATTTGACGGTAAAGGCAAATCAAAACGCTTCAATGAGGTGCCGGACTGGTTCGTCTCTCCGGCGGAATTTTCGCGCACCCAGTGGCTTATCAACCACAATCTTGCGGATGTGAAAGCCACACAGTTCATTGACGTCCTGATGTCCTACCCGCTGAAAGCGCGCCGCGCGCACTGCAATTTGTTATTCGGGCTGGAGCTGGAAAAAGTCAACGCGGTTCCGGCCACGGCGTCAGCGGCAGGTAAAATCGGCAATAAAAACGGTAAAACCACCAAGCCCCGCGTCACCGATCTGGGCTCGTTCGAGCTGTTCAGCCAGTTCTTTGCGCGCATGAAAACCGCCGTGCAGGCCGATGAGTTCCCTACTCTGCAGATCCTGACGGGCATGGATAACCTGGCAAAAGCGCCGCATAATTTAAAGCAGGGCATCAGAACCTGGTTTAAAGCCATCGCGGGCGACCTTCCACCGAATAACAAACGCGTTGAGGCGGGAAATGCCGTTCTGTTCTGCGCCCCCCTTCGCGAACAGATCCAGCGTATCGAAGCGCGGGGGCTGGAGAATTACTACCAGGGATTATCCAAAGCCATTGCCGAAGCGGGTGATGGCTTCATCTCTGACTTTACCTATACTTACGAGCAATAAACACACACTTTCACTCATCACGGCATGCAAAACAGGAGGTTTTTATGCTTATCGTTGTTCCCGTCCTTATTTTCGTTGCGCTGGTTATCGTGGGCGCCGGCGTCAAAATTGTCCCTCAGGGTTATCAGTGGACCGTCGAGCGTTTCGGCCGTTACACCAACACGCTCCAGCCCGGCTTAAGCCTGATTGTCCCGTTCATGGACAGAATCGGCCGCAAGATCAACATGATGGAGCAGGTTCTGGACATTCCGTCCCAGGAAGTGATCTCCAAGGATAACGCCAACGTCACCATCGACGCCGTCTGTTTTATTCAGGTGATTGACGCGCCGAAGGCGGCCTATGAGGTCAGCAACCTGGAGCTGGCGATCGTCAACCTGACGATGACCAACATCCGTACCGTACTCGGCTCGATGGAGCTGGACGAGATGCTTTCCCAGCGCGACAGCATTAACACCCGCCTGCTGCACATTGTCGATGAGGCCACCAACCCGTGGGGGATCAAAGTCACCCGCATCGAGATCCGCGACGTGCGCCCGCCGGCGGAGCTGATTGCCTCCATGAACGCCCAGATGAAAGCCGAGCGAACCAAGCGCGCCTACATTCTGGAAGCCGAAGGGGTACGCCAGGCGGAGATCCTCAAAGCGGAAGGGGAAAAACAGTCGCAGATCCTGAAAGCGGAAGGCGACCGTCAGTCCGCGTTCTTACAGGCGGAAGCGCGTGAACGTTCCGCCGAAGCGGAAGCCCGCGCGACCCAGATGGTGTCCGAGGCAATTGCCGCCGGTGATATTCAGGCCGTGAACTACTTCGTTGCGCAAAAATATACCGACGCGCTGAAAGAGATCGGCTCGGCGAACAACAGCAAAGTGGTGATGATGCCGCTGGATGCCAGCAGCCTGATGGGCTCTATCGCGGGGATCGCCGAACTGATCAAGGACAGCGGAAACGAGCGTAAAAAATGATTGAGCTCATCGTTGCACATCCTCATGCCTTCTGGCTAAGTCTCGGTGGCTTATTGCTGGCGGCGGAGATGCTGGGCGGCAACGGCTACCTGCTCTGGAGCGGTGTTGCCGCCGTCATTACCGGTCTTCTGGTCTGGATCCTTCCCCTGGACTGGGCGTGGCAGGGAGCGCTGTTTGCCGCGCTGACGCTGGTGGCCGCCTGGCTGTGGTGGCGCTGGCTTAACCGGCGGGTTAACGAGCAGAAACCGGTGGACGCCCACCTTAACCAGCGCGGACAGCAGATTGTCGGCAAGCGTT
Source organism: Enterobacter cloacae complex sp. IR5422 (assembly GCF_049238165.1). NCBI lineage: Bacteria > Pseudomonadati > Pseudomonadota > Gammaproteobacteria > Enterobacterales > Enterobacteriaceae > Enterobacter > Enterobacter cloacae complex sp. IR5422. Next base: position 53,980 of record NZ_JBMKHT010000008.1, read on the forward strand.
TTACCCTCGACACCGCGCTGGTGAACGGACGCGGGCACATGCGCGTAGGCGACAGCTCGTGGCCGGTGGTGGCCGACGATGACCTCAGCGCCGGCACGCGGGTTGAAGTCATTGCGGTGGAAGGTATTACCCTGCGGGTAAAAGCCTGTTAAGCGTGGGTTTTGCGGTGGCAGCAGCCGGCAAGATTATCAATAATCGGGCAGTCGGCGCTGTCATCCCCCGGACAGGAGTCCGCGAGCTGCAGCAGCTGTTCACGCATCGCCTGCAGTTCGACGATGTGGCGTTCAATTTCGGCCACCTTTTCCAGGGTGCGTTTTTTCACGTCGGCGCTGTGACGCTTAGGATCGTTGAACAGGTTAACCAGCTCGCCGCACTCTTCCAGATTGAACCCGACCTGTCTTGCCTGGCGCAGCAGCGTCAGCTCATCGAGATGCAGCTGCGTGTAGCTGCGGTAGCCATTTTCACTGCGCAGCGGCGGCGTTACCAGCCCCTTCTCTTCATAAAAGCGGATCGCTTTGCTGGTTAAGCCGGTTTTTTTTGCCACGTCACTGATATTCACATTTCCCCCTTGACCTTCCCCTTGATGGAAGGTTTAACCTTCATAACAGTTAGCGAAAAGCGTTACTCCGGTCAACAACTGACCAATATATTATACGGGAGTTTTGTTATGTCTCACACTATCGACCTGACGCTGGACGGCCTCTCCTGCGGCCACTGCGTCAAACGCGTTAAAGAAAGCCTGGAACAGCGTCCTGACGTTGAAAGCGCTGAAGTGACTATCGACCATGCCGCCGTGACCGGCAGCGCCAGCGCGGACGCGCTGATTGATACCATTAAACAGGCCGGTTACGGGGCGGAGTTAAGCCACCCAAAGGCTAAACCGCTGGCAGAGTCATCATCCCCGTCGGAAGCACTGACAGCGGCCACTCCTGAGCTTCCGGCAGCGGATGATATTGATGACAGCCAACAGCTGCTGATCAACGGCATGAGCTGCGCCAGCTGCGTCTCCCGGGTACAAAACGCCCTGCAGGCGGTCCCGGGCGTCGCGCAGGCACGGGTGAATCTTGCGGAGCGTACTGCGCTGGTAATGGGCAGCGCCTCCGCCGCAGAGTTAGTGCAGGCCGTTGAGAAAGCGGGCTACGGCGCGGAGGCCATCGAAGATGATGCCGAACGCCGCGAGCGCCAGCAGGAAACGGCTATCGCCACCATGAAGCGCTTCCGCTGGCAGGCCATCGTTGCCCTGCTGGTGGGTATTCCGGTGATGGTGTGGGGCATGATGGGTGACAACATGATGGTCACCGACGACAACCGCACGCTGTGGCTGGTGATTGGTCTGATTACCCTTGCGGTGATGGTGTTTGCAGGCGGGCATTTCTATACCAGCGCCTGGAAGAGCCTGAAAAACCGCACCGCGACGATGGATACCCTGGTCGCCCTCGGGACCGGCGCGGCGTGGCTCTATTCCATGAGCGTGAACGTCTGGCCCCAGTGGTTCCCGATGGAAGCGCGGCATCTCTATTATGAAGCGAGCGCAATGATTATCGGCCTGATCAACTTAGGCCATATGCTGGAAGCCCGCGCCCGTCAGCGTTCCTCGAAAGCGCTGGAAAGATTGCTTGATTTAACCCCGCCGACGGCCCGCGTGGTCACGGACGAGGGGGAAAAGAGCGTTCCATTGGCCGAGGTTCAGCCCGGCATGACGCTCCGTCTGACCACCGGCGACCGCGTTCCCGTTGACGGCAAGATAACCCAGGGTGAAGCCTGGCTGGATGAAGCGATGCTGACCGGGGAGCCTATTCCCCAGCAGAAATCCGACGGCGACGCCGTGCATGCCGGTACAGTGGTGCAGGACGGCAGCGTGCTGTTCACCGCCAGCGCCGTCGGCAGCCACACCACGCTGTCGCGTATTATCCGCATGGTGCGCCAGGCGCAGAGCAGCAAGCCGGAGATTGGCCAGCTTGCTGACAAAATCTCGGCCATTTTTGTGCCGGTGGTGGTCGGCATTGCCCTGCTGAGCGCGGCGATCTGGTACTTCTTCGGCCCCGCGCCGCAGATTGTTTACACCCTTGTGATCGCTACCACGGTGCTGATCATCGCCTGTCCTTGCGCCCTTGGCCTGGCGACGCCGATGTCGATTATCTCCGGCGTAGGGCGCGCGGCCGAATTTGGCGTACTGGTACGGGACGCGGACGCGCTGCAGCGGGCCAGCACGCTCGACACGCTGGTGTTTGATAAGACCGGCACGCTGACGGAAGGTAAACCGCAGGTGGTCGCCGTCACGACCGCAGGCATTGCCGAAGAGGAGGCGCTGCGTCTCGCCGCCGCGCTGGAGCAAGGCTCAAGCCATCCGCTGGCGCGCGCTATTCTCGATAAAGCCAATGCGTCTGCCCTGCCGCAGGTGAGCAACTTCCGCACCCTGCGCGGGCTCGGCGTGAGCGGTGAGGCAGAAGGCCATGCGCTACTGCTGGGCAACCAGGCGTTGCTCAATGAAAACGGTATTGATACCGCCGCGCTGGAAAACGAGCTGAAGGCGCAGGCGTCTCAGGGCGCTACCCCGGTTCTGCTGGCGGTGGACGGCAAAGCCGCCGCGCTGCTGGCCGTGCGCGATCCGCTTCGCCAGGACAGCGTGGATGCCTTACAGCGCCTGCACCGTGCGGGCTACCGTCTGGTGATGCTGACCGGCGATAACCCGACCACCGCCAACGCCATCGCGAAAGAAGCCGGTATTGATGAGGTGATTGCGGGCGTACTGCCGGACGGCAAAGCGGACGCCATTAAAAAACTGCAACGTCAGGGCCGTCAGGTGGCAATGGTCGGCGACGGCATCAACGATGCCCCGGCGCTGGCCCAGGCGAATGTGGGGATCGCGATGGGCGGCGGCAGCGACGTGGCCATCGAAACCGCCGCCATTACGCTGATGCGCCACAGCCTGATGGGCGTGGCCGATGCGCTGGCCATTTCGAAAGCCACGCTGCGCAACATGAAGCAGAACCTGCTGGGGGCGTTCGTCTATAACACCCTCGGGATCCCAATCGCGGCCGGTATTTTGTGGCCGCTGACCGGTACGCTGCTGAACCCGGTGGTCGCGGGCGCGGCGATGGCGCTCTCCTCCATCACCGTGGTCAGCAACGCCAACCGGCTGTTGCGGTTTAAACCGAAGGATTGAACCTTGTACCCGTACGCGCTAGCATGAACCTTTCCGTTTATGGAGCGCGTATGGGTCTGTTTCATCGTATAAAAATATCGTTTCGCGCCCTTTTCCCTCGCCGTTACGCCTGGCCCGGTCTGGATATCTCGCTTCCCGGCGGGCAACACCTGCACCTGGTCGGCAGTATCCATATGGGCACGCAGGGTATGTCACCTCTGCCGCCCGGTCTGATAAAGCGCCTGAAGCGCGCCGACGCGCTGGTCGTCGAGGCGGACATCTCGGGCCATGAGTCACCGTTTGCCGGGCTTGAAAGCGATCTCCCGCTGGCGGAACGTCTGAATGAGGCCCAGCTCGCGGAACTGACGCGCGTCGCCGAGGAAACCGGCGTATCGCTCTCCATGATTGACACTCTGCCGCTGTGGCAAATCGCAATGGTATTACAGGCCACGCAGGCCCAGCGTCTGGGGCTGCGGGGTGATTACGGCATTGATTACCAGCTGCTGAACGTGGCGCGGGCGCGCCGTATGCCGATCATCGAACTGGAAGGTACGGACAGCCAGATTGCGCTCCTGCGAGAGCTTCCCGACGACGGTCTGATGCTGCTGGATGATACCCTCACCCACTGGCACACCAACGCACGCCTGCTGCAGACCATGATTGGCTGGTGGCTGGATGCACCGCCCGCGGACGGCAGGCTGGCGTTACCGTCAACGTTCAGTGAATCGCTGTATGATGTGCTGATGAATGCGCGTAACAAAGCCTGGCGAGAGACGCTGCATGCTCTGCCTGCGGGGGAATACGTGGTGGCGGTTGGGGCGTTACATTTATACGGCGAAGGGAATTTGCCGTCGTTGCTGAAATAAAAAAATGGCCAATATCTCTATTGGCCCGTCAAAGAGGAATTTCATCGTTTTTATTATACCGAAGTGACCTTCGGCTGAGCCGATTGTCGCTCAAAGTGACCATCACTGCCAACACTATTGCGCAAGATGGTGCTATTTTTTAGACAAACGTCAGGCGTATGCTGGCTGCATGAATTGTCTGTCGTAAGAAGGATAGCTATGACTCCCGCCGTTAAATTACTTGAAAAAAACAACATTTCTTTCCGGATCCACACCTACGATCACGATCCGAATGAAACCAACTTTGGTGATGAAGTGGTGCGCAAGCTGGGGCTGAACGCGGACCAGGTCTATAAAACGCTGCTGGTGGCGGTGAATGGCGATATGAAGCATCTCGCCGTGGCGGTGACTCCCGTGGCGGGACAGCTGGATCTGAAGAAGGTCGCTAAAGCGCTGGGGGCGAAGAAGGTGGATATGGCGGATCCGATGGTGGCGCAGCGCACCACGGGCTACCTGGTGGGCGGGATCAGTCCGCTCGGACAGAAAAAACGCCTGCCGACGCTGATCGATGCCCCTTCACAGGAATTTGACACCATCTTTATATCTGGTGGCAAACGCGGGCTGGACATTGAGCTGGCGGCGGGCGATCTGGCGAAAATGCTGGACGCGAAGTTTGCGGATATTGCGCGACGGGATTGAGAAAATTGCCCGGTGGCGCTGCGCTTACCGGGCCTACGATTCGAATGTAGGCCGGGTAAGGCGAAGCCGCCACCCGGCAACACAACCGCACTACTGCCAGCTCACCTCGCCTTTCGGCTCATACGCATTCACGTCAATCGGCGAATTCTGCTCGATATACTGCTTCAGCACTTCTGCATCGATAAAGCCGGTGTTCACGTAGCCCGGTTTATTATCAATATGCGGATAGCCGTCGCCGCCGGTAGCGTTAAAGCTTAACGTCGCCAGACGGTAGGTTTTCGCCGGGTCAACCGGTTCGCCTTTGATCTTCAGGTCGTTAAGCTTGCCGTCTTTCGCTACGAAGCTCACGTTGGCAAACTGCGGATAGGCTCCGGAATCCGGCTTCATCTGCGCCACGGCGGTCAGGTACTCAACAACCTCTTTCCCGCTCATGTCGGCATAAACCACCACGTTACCGAACGGCTGCACCTTCAGAACGTCTTTATAGGTGATGTTTCCACCTTCGATGGAATCACGAATGCCACCGCCGCTCATCACGCCAAAATCAGCCCCGGTGCGCGCCATTTGCGCCGCCAGCACCAGGTGGCCCATGTTGGTCTGCACGAAGCGAACTTTGCTGCGGTCCCCCTCCAGACGACCGTTCAGCGTGCCGATTTTCACATCCAGCTGCGCCTTGCCTTTGTTCTGGAACGGCGTCAGCAGGGAGAGCATCTGCTGGTTTTCTGGAATCTCTGGGGTGTAAAGTACGCGCTCGCTTTTCCCGTCCGGGTAGGTGACCTTCTTCTTCAGGTTGACCGGAATGAGCTGATAGTGCACCAGCTTCATCTCGCCGTTACGGAACTCGAAGTCCGCCCGGCCTACGTATTTCCCCCACTCGTGCGCCTGCACAATCCAGATACCGTTCTGACGATCTGGCGCACACGGCGTGCCCGGCACGTAGTCCACCTGCTTTTTATTCTCGGATGCCATGCAGACCGGATCCTGTGAGTGACCACCCACAATCATCGCCAGCGAGCCCGCCGGCAGGCTGCGCGCCATCTCCACGTCGCCCGGCGCATTGGAGCCGTGCTCACCGTTGTCGTAGTGCCCCATGTGGGTGGTGGCGATAATCACGTCCGGCTTTTCGTTTTGCTGCAGCTCCTGAATCACCAGCTTCGCTTCGTCTGCCGGTTTGCGGAATTCGATATCGGTGAAGAACTCTGGGTTGCCAATTTTCGCCGTGTCGTCGGTGGTTAGGCCGATGACCGCGATCTTCAGATCCTGACGCTTAAACAGCGCCCACGGCTTGAACAGGCGTTCGCCGGTGCTTTTCTGGTAAATGTTGGCAGAGAGGAACGGGAATTTGGCCCACTTCTCCTGCTGACGCAGCACGCTCAGCGGATTATCAAACTCATGGTTACCGACGGCCATCGCGTCGTAGCCAATCAGGTTCATGCCGCGGAAATCGGGCTCGGCGTCCTGCAGGTCGGATTCCGGCACGCCGGTATTGATATCGCCGCCTGAGAGCAACAGCACGCTGCCACCCTGGGCCGCCACCTCTTTACGTATTCCATCCACCAGCGTTTTTTGTGCCGACAGGCCATATTCGCCGTATTCACTGCGCCAGAAATGGCCGTGGTGGTCGTTGGTATGCAGAATGGTGATTTTATAGGTTTTGTCTTTTTCATACGCCTGCACGGGCAGGCTTACCAGCCCCCACGCCGCGATGAGCGCCAGCGCGACGCCCCGCTTCATTAACTTCATCTTCTCTCTCCCTGACCAATAGACAAAGGCAGAAATTACAGTGACTAATAAGAATAGACAAATAAGTTTTCAGAATTGCGACTTTCTTCAAATGTCCCGGGCGGGTATGTTAGTCGGATAATAATTACACCCTGCATCGCTAATAACTCAAGACGTGGTAATTCTCTCTATGGCAATCAGTGAATCAACTCAGCCCGTTCCGGGTGCGCCGACGTCGCGCACCTCCTTTAAAGTCTTAGGCGCAATCAGTCTCTCGCACCTGCTCAACGATATGATCCAGTCGTTGATTCTGGCAATTTACCCGCTGCTGCAGTCCGAATTTTCGTTAACCTTTGTGCAGATTGGGATGATCACCCTGACCTTCCAGCTGGCTTCCTCGCTGCTGCAGCCGGTGGTGGGCTACTGGACGGACAAATATCCTATGCCGTGGTCGCTGCCAATCGGCATGTGCTTCACCCTAAGCGGGCTGGTGCTGCTGGCCATGGCGGGGAGTTTTGAAGCCGTGCTGATTGCCGCGGCGCTGGTGGGAACCGGTTCATCGGTGTTCCATCCGGAATCGTCCCGCGTGGCGCGTATGGCCTCCGGCGGTCGTCATGGCCTGGCGCAGTCACTTTTCCAGGTGGGCGGTAACTTTGGTAGCTCTCTCGGCCCGCTGCTGGCCGCGGTTATTATTGCCCCTTACGGTAAAGGCAACGTGGCGTGGTTTGTGCTGGCCGCGCTGCTGGCGATTATCGTGCTGGCGCAGATCAGCCGCTGGTATGCCGCTCAGCATCGGGTGAATAAAGGAAAACCTAAAGCGAAGGTTATCAATCCCCTGCCGCGCAATAAGGTTATCCTCGCGGTTGCCGTCCTGCTGGTGCTGATTTTCTCGAAATACTTCTATATGGCGAGTATCAGCAGCTATTACACCTTTTATCTGATGCAAAAATTCGGATTATCGGTACAAAACGCGCAGATCCACCTGTTTGCCTTCCTGTTCGCGGTGGCCGCAGGGACGGTAATTGGCGGGCCGGTGGGCGATAAGATTGGCCGTAAATATGTCATTTGGGGCTCTATCCTCGGCGTAGCGCCTTTTACCCTCATTTTGCCGTACGCCAGCCTTGAATGGACGGGGATTTTGACCGTGATTATTGGTTTTATTCTCGCCTCCGCGTTTTCCGCCATTCTGGTTTATGCCCAGGAGCTGCTGCCCGGACGTATCGGTATGGTTTCCGGACTGTTTTTCGGTTTCGCCTTCGGCATGGGCGGGCTGGGTGCAGCGGTGTTAGGGATGGTTGCGGATCACACCAGCATCTTCCTGGTTTATAAAATCTGCGCTTTCCTGCCACTTCTTGGCATGTTGACCATATTCCTGCCTGATAACCGCCATAAAGCGTGAATTACGGGTAGCTAAACTTATGCTTTAGCTACCTGATACCCTTATACCATAAGGGTTTCCTCTTCATCCCCGCGCTGAATTTATCAAAATGCGCTTTTTTACGTGCATATTGCTGTTTTATTCAAACTTCAACAATTATTCATAAACACAAGGGTAAAAATTGTCATAAACTATTACCTGGTTTTTTGGTATTCACGCCAAAAATGGAACACTCACCACGAAAGGAGACGGAATGCACCACGCCACACCGCTTATCACCACCATTGTTGGTGGACTTGTGCTCGCTTTTATTCTCGGCATGATTGCCAATAAGCTGCGTATTTCTCCTCTTGTCGGCTATCTGCTGGCAGGTGTGCTGGCGGGACCGTTTACGCCAGGTTTTGTTGCGGATACCAAACTGGCCCCTGAGCTGGCGGAATTGGGCGTGATTCTGCTGATGTTCGGCGTCGGCCTGCACTTCTCCCTGAAGGATTTGATGGCGGTAAAGTCGATTGCCATACCGGGAGCGATCGCCCAGATAGGGGTGGCGACGCTGCTTGGGATGGCGCTTTCGGCCGTGCTGGGCTGGTCGCTGATGACCGGCATCGTATTTGGGCTGTGTCTCTCAACCGCCAGTACCGTGGTGCTGCTGCGCGCGCTTGAGGAGAGACAGCTGATAGACAGCCAGCGCGGGCAGATCGCGATAGGCTGGCTGATTGTGGAAGATCTGGTGATGGTCCTGACGCTGGTGCTGCTGCCCGCCGTCGCCGGCATGATGGAAAAAGACAATATCGGCTTCGCCTCGCTGGCGCTGGATATGAGCATCACCATCGGGAAGGTGGTGGCGTTTATCGCCATCATGATGCTGGTGGGTCGCCGTCTGGTGCCGTGGATCATGTCCCGCAGTGCGGCGACCGGATCCCGCGAGCTGTTTACCCTCTCCGTGCTGGCGCTGGCGCTCGGTATCGCCTTTGGCGCCGTTGAGCTGTTTGATGTCTCCTTCGCGCTGGGCGCGTTCTTTGCCGGGATGGTGCTGAACGAATCCGAGCTGAGCCACCGCGCCGCACACGACACCCTGCCGCTGCGCGACGCCTTTGCCGTGCTGTTCTTCGTCTCCGTCGGGATGCTGTTTGACCCGCTTATACTGATCCAGCAGCCGCTGGCCGTGCTGGGCACGCTGGCGATCATTATCTTTGGTAAGTCGCTTGCCGCCTTCTTCCTGGTGAGGATGTTCGGCCACTCTCCGCGGACGGCGCTGACCATTGCCGCCAGCCTGGCGCAGATCGGTGAGTTTGCCTTTATTCTGGCCGGTCTGGGCATGGCCCTGAACCTGCTGCCGCAGGCCGGACAGAATCTGGTGCTGGCGGGGGCGATCCTCTCCATTATGCTCAACCCGGTGCTGTTCGCGCTGCTGGAAAAATATCTCGATAAAACGGAAACCCTTGAAGAGCAGACGCTGGAAGAGGCCATCGAAGAAGAGAAGCAGATCCCGGTCGATATTTGCAATCACGCCCTGCTGGTCGGCTTTGGCCGCGTCGGCAGCCTGCTTGGCGAGAAGCTGATGGCGCAGGGCATTCCGCTGGTGGTAATTGAAACGTCACGCACCCGCGTTGACGAGCTGCGCGAGCGCGGTATTCGTGCGGTGCTGGGCAATGCGGCGAACGAAGAGATCATGGAGCTGGCGCATCTGGACTGCGCCCGCTGGCTGCTGCTGACCATTCCCAACGGCTATGAGGCGGGTGAGATTGTCGCCTCCGCGCGCGCGAAGTGTCCAAACATTGAGATTATCGCCCGGGCGCACTACGACGACGAGGTAGATTACATTACCGAGCGCGGTGCGGATAAGGTGGTGATGGGCGAGCGCGAGATTGCGAATACGATGCTGACGCTGCTGGAAAAACCGCCGGTTGAAGAGGCGGTGACGGGGTAAGTTTGGTGCGTCATGATGCCCTCACCCTGGCCCTCTCCCACAGGGAGAGGGAACAAACACTAAAAACGGCAACCACAGGTTGCCGTTTTGCTTTTACCTGTCCCAATACGCCTCTTCGAGGCTGTCTTCCCGTTCCGGCAGGCCACGCGTTAAGCGCGGGGAGTGCTGGTTCAGCACCTGATAGCTTACGCGGTTGGCGTACTTGCATACCTGCGCCAGCGACGAATAGGTCAGCCAGCTGAACTTGTGCTTGCTGGAATTTGGCACGTTGGTTTTGTGGTAGGCGTTAGCGGTGATGTCGTGCAGCAGCGCGGCCAGCGCGCCGTCGCCCGCGCCGTTGGTATTCATGATCTTCTCCGGCCCGCCCATATACGGGGCGATGTGCGAGTAGATACGCAGCGGATTAACACAGTCTTTAAAACGCATGCCGCGGCTGAACTCGTACTGGTTGAACTCGGCAATCGCGCCGGGCAGCAGCGGGTGCTGGGTTTTGCGTTTGCTCTCTTCTTCGGTGAAGCCAGCCATATACAGCCCAACCGGACCCGCGGTGCAGAGCACCAGATCCACCCAGTCCAGCGCTTTGTCAGACGCCAGCAGCGGATCGCTTTCACCGGTCAGCGCTTCGGCCTCCTCTTCGTTCATCGCCAGAATCGAGACGTGCTCTTTCAGGAACGCCTGCCACCATTCCGGGTTATCGGCAATCACGAATTTGGTGCCCAGCGTTAACACCACCGGCACATCGTACTTCTTCGCGTACTCAATCGCCTTCATGGTCGCGTCTGGCATCGGCTCGCCCGGCTTGCAGCGCACCAGGTAGGAGGTCAGCACCAGCGCCGAGGCGCCCGCGATCACCTCTTCGGGAATGCTGTCCGCGCGCAGCTTGTTCATGTGGCCCGGGCTGATGGCAAAGGTCCGCTCGCCGGATTCGCCGATCAGCGTAAAGCAGCGGCCAATCGGGCCGTCGACGCCCTGCAGGTAGTTCAAATCGGTTCGGCTGGAGGTATTGCACAGGTAGCGATAGGCGTAGCCACCGATTTCAATGTTGCTGCACATCACGCCGAGCAGGACAGAGCGGTCGTCCGCCAGCACGGAGTAGTTGTGCATGGTGTTGCCGATGGTGCCGCCGGCGAACTGATGGGTAATCAGGTTTTCGCGCACCAGCTCCTGGTACAGCGCTTCGGCAACGTCATCTTCAATCACCAGCGAGTGACCGGCGCTCAGACCGTAACGGGCGACAAACGCATCATCCACTTTCGCTTCAATGTCCACCAGCGTCTGGTCGATACCGACGACCCACGCCGCGCTGGTTTCATTTTCTGGCTGGATTTGCTGCAGGAGCGGATCGCGGGCATCCACGGGGAAGTAGTGTTTGGATTTGCGTTTACCGGGAAATTTCATGGTCTGAACTGTACGAAGAATATGGGCCGGGAATGGTAGCACAAACCCGGCCCGGAGTGCGATCAGCGACCGTTCGTTACCAGCGAGACCATCATGTCGATATGCTCAGGGGAGTCGTTAAGCGCCGGAATGTACTCGTACTTTTCGCCGCCAGCCTCCAGGAAAAATTCCCGGTTTTGCACCGCGATCTCCTCCAGCGTCTCCAGACAGTCTGCCGAGAAGCCCGGCGACATCACCTGAATGTGCTTCACGCCCTTCTCACCCAGCATTTTGAGGGTTTCATCGGTATACGGCGTCAGCCACGGCTCGCGGCCGAAGCGCGACTGGAAAGTCATCATCACCTTCTCCGGCGGCAGGCCGAGGGCGGAAACCAGCTCGCGGGTGGTATCGCGGCAGCGCTGCGGGTAATCATCCCCTTCATTGGCGAAACGCTGCGGGATGCCGTGATAGGAGAGCAGCAGCAGATCCGGCTCGCCGTGTTTTTCAAACGACGCGCGCGCGCTGTTGGCGAGCGCCTTGATGTACAGCTCGTTATCCGCGTAGTCGCGAATAAAGGTCACGCCCGGAATGCGGCGGCGGGTCGCCAGAATGCGCGCCAGCTCGTCCCAGACGGCAGCCACCGTCGAGCAGGAGTACTGCGGGTAGAGCGCCAGCACCACGATATGGTCCACGCCCTGCGCCAGCAGCGAGTCCACCGCGCTTTCCAGTGACGGTTTGCCGTAGCTCATGCCGAGCGCGACGGGCATATCCGGCAGGCGGGCGGCCAGCGCCTTCTCCTGACGACGGCTGTAGACCATCAGCGGCGAGCCCTCTTCCATCCACACGGACTGATAGAGTTTGGCGACGCGCGGAGAACGGATCGGCAGAATGACGCCACGCAGCAGCGGCCACCACAGCAGTCGCGGAAAATCCACGACGCGCGTGTCGCTTAAAAATTGTCGCAGGTAGCGTTTTACCGCGTCTGATGTAGGTGCTTCTGGAGTGCCCAGATTGGCAAGCAGGATGCCGGTTTTCGCCTGACTCATTCACGCCTCTTAACCATTTGAATGGTTGTCAATTGTAGCGGAAATGCGTTTAAACGAAACCCATTGCTGTAATAGGTAAGATGAGAATTTTTCTCACCCGGTGGCCCGGGTGAGAGAGATGCGATTAGCCGAGGATTTTTTCCAGCTCAGCACGCACGTCAGCCACGGCTTTGGTGCCGTCAACTTTGGCGTATTTGGTGTTACCCGCCTGCGCTTCTTTGGTGTAGTAGCCGATCAGCGGCGCAGTCATCTGATGGTATTCCACCAGGCGCTTACGCACGGTCTCTTCCTGATCGTCTTTACGGGTGGTCAGCTCTTCGCCGGTCACGTCGTCTTTGCCTTCAACCTTAGGTGGGTTGAATTTGATGTGGTAAACGCGGCCAGAGGCAGCGTGTACGCGACGGCCAACGATACGGTCAACGATCAGCTCGTCCGGTACGTCGAACTCCAGAACGTAGTCCACGTTGATGCCCGCTTCCTTCATGGCGTCAGCCTGAGGAATGGTACGTGGGAAGCCGTCCAGCAGGAAACCGTTACGGCAGTCTTCCTGAGCAATGCGCTCTTTGACCAGAGCAATTACCAGCTCGTCGGTCACCAGCTTGCCTGCGTCCATGATGTCTTTCGCCTGTTTACCCAGCTCGGAGCCAGATTTAACAGCGGCGCGCAGCATATCACCGGTGGAGATTTGCGGAATACCGTATTTCTCCATGATGAACTGAGCCTGAGTTCCTTTACCCGCGCCCGGAGCGCCAAGCAGAATAATACGCATTGCGAAAATCCCCTCAAAAGTCGTTTCAATTTTTCAAAAGCGCTAAACAATACCACCAGAACGGGCATCGCTCAAGGAAGGCAGGAAGGCTGAAACGGTTAATGGGGGGAGATAATTTGGGATAGTGCGGTCTGGTGCCCTCACCCTGGCCCTCTCCCTCGGGGAGAGGGAGAAGACCAGGAGAGGCGTGGTCAGTTACGCCAGCAGCAGCGCATTCACACGTTTAATGAAGAGGTTAGGATCTTCCAGCGTGCCGCGCTCGGCCAGCAGGGACTGATCCAGCAGCAGTTCAACCCACTCGGCAAAGCGGGCGTCGTCCTGGGTGTCCGCCGCGCGTTTCACCAGCGGGTGATCCGGATTAAGCTCAAAGATATATTTCACTTCCGGTACCGCCTGGCCCGCCGCGGCGAACAGCTTCGCCATCTGGGTGCTCATTTCGTCGGCATCGGTGGTGACAATGGCCGGAGTGTCGGTCAGACGATGCGTGAAGCGCACCTCTTTCACGCGGTCGCCCAGCAGGGTTTTCACGCGCTCAATGAACGGCTCCAGCGCCTTCTCGGCTTCTTTCGCATTTTCATCCACTTCATCTGCCAGCTTGTCGATGGACTCATCGGCTTTGGCAACGGACTGGAACGCCTTACCGTCGAACTCGGTCAGGTAGTTCATCATCCACTCGTCGATGCGGTCGGAAAGCAGCAGCACTTCGATGCCTTTCTTACGCAGCAGCTCCAGGTGCGGGCTGCTCTTCGCCGCGGCGTAGCTGTCGGCGGTGATGTAGTAGATCTTCTCCTGCCCTTCTTTCATGCGGGAGATGTACTCTTCCAGCGACACGGTCTGCGCGGAGGAGTCGGTGTGCGTAGAAGCAAAGCGCAGCAGTTTGGCGATGGTTTCAACGTTCGCCATGTCTTCAGCCGGGCCTTCTTTCAGCACCAGACCGAACTGTTTCCAGAAGGTCTGGTATTTTTCCGCATCGTCTTTCGCCAGTTTTTCCAGCATCTGCAGCGCACGCTTGGTCAGGGCGTTGCGCAGGTTACGGGTGACGGTGCTGTCCTGCAGAATTTCGCGGGAGACGTTCAGCGGCAGATCGTTGGAATCGATCAGGCCGCGCACAAAGCGCAGATAGTTCGGCATGAACTGCTCGGCGTCGTCCATGATGAACACGCGCTGCACGTACAGCTTCAGGCCATGCTTGTGATCGCGGTTCCACATGTCCCACGGCGCCTGCGCCGGGATGTACAGCAGGCTGGTGTACTCCTGCTTACCTTCCACACGGTTGTGGCTCCAGGTCAGCGGGTCGGTAAAGTCGTGGGCGATGTGCTTGTAGAATTCGTTGTACTCGTCGTCTTTAATCTCAGACTTGTTGCGCGTCCACAGCGCCTGCGCCTTGTTGATTTTCTCCCAGGAAACCACGGTTTCACCGTCTTTCTCTTCCTGTTTTTCAATCTCTACCGGCAGCGCGATGTGATCGGAGTACTTGCTGATGATGGAGCGCACGCGCCAGTCGTTCAGGAAATCATCTTCCCCTTCACGCAGGTGCAGGGTGATTTCGGTGCCGCGGTCCGCTTTGGTGATGTCATCAACGGTGTATTCGCCTTCCCCTTTGGATTCCCACAGCACGCCATTCTCGGCGCTGTCGCCTGCCGCACGGGTGCGCACGGTGACTTTATCCGCCACGATGAACGCCGAGTAGAAACCGACGCCGAACTGGCCGATCAGCTGGCTGTCTTTCGCCTGGTCAGAGCCCATGGACTCCAGGAACGCCTTGGTGCCGGATTTCGCGATGGTCCCGAGGTGGTCGATCACCTCGTCGCGGTTCATCCCGATGCCGTTATCGGCGATGGTCAGGGTGCGGTTCTCTTTATTAAACGAGACGCGCACGCGCAGCTCGCCGTCGCCTTCGTACAGATCCGGGTTAGACAGCGCGCGGAAGCGCAGCTTGTCCGCCGCATCCGAGGCGTTGGAAATCAGCTCACGCAGGAAAATTTCTTTGTTGGAATACAGGGAATGGATCATCAGGTGCAGAAGCTGTTTTACTTCTGACTGGAAACCACGGGTTTCTTGTCCTTTCATCTATGTCGACCTCAACAATGCCATTTAATGGGGTTTTAAAACGTTGAGGGAGAGATGGGGATACGGGGGGAAATTTTCAAGCGGAGGCGGCTCGCGCAGCCTCCGTTTGGTCAGAAAATAATCTTGTGACGTCCGGCCAGAGAGTGCGACAGCGTGGTGCCGTCGACCATCTCCAGCTCGCCGCCGACCGGCACGCCGTGGGCGATGCGGCTGGCGTCAACGCCATACTGCGAGCACAGTTCGGCGATGTAGTTGGCGGTTGCCTCCCCTTCCACCGTGGGGTTGGTGGCGAGGATCACCTCTTTGATGGTTTCAGACTCGAGACGCTGTTCAAGGCGGTCAAGACCGATATCGTCCGGGCCGATGCCGTCCAGCGGGGAGAGATGCCCCATCAGCACGAAGTAGCGCCCGGAAAACTGCCCGGTTTGTTCGATGGCGTAGATGTCCGCCGGACTCTCGACCACGCAAATCTGACCGTTTTCCTGACGACGCGGGTTCGTACAGATGTTACACACGTCCTGCTCGGTAAAGGTGCGGCAATCCGCACAGTGACCAATTTCTGACATGGCGCGGGTCAGAGCCTGCGCCAGGCGCATCCCGCCGCTGCGGTCGCGCTGCAATAGCGTAAACGCCATGCGCTGCGCCGACTTCGGGCCAACGCCCGGCAGGCAGCGCAGTGCTTCCATTAACTGCGTGAGCAGCGGACTGGTTTGCATCAGAATGGCATCTTGAAGCCAGGCGGCAGCTGCATGCCGCTGGAAACGGAGGCCATTTTCTCTTTCTGGGTTTCGTCGATACGGCGAGCGGCATCGTTAAACGCGGCTGCAACCAGATCTTCCAGCATCTCTTTGTCGTCTTCGAGCAGGCTCGGGTCGATTTCCACGCGACGGCAGTTGTGCGCACCGTTGATGGTCACCTTGACCAGACCGGCACCGGACTCACCCGTGACTTCCAGCTGAGCGATCTCTTCCTGCATCTTCTGCATTTTTTCCTGCATCTGCTGAGCCTGCTTCATCAGGCCACCCAGACCGCCTTTTCCACCAAACATAGGCTTCTCTCTTCTTTCACGTTTAAGGATTACAACCGTAAGTCAGACTCACGATCAAATGGGGCGAATACTCTCTTCATCCAGATCGGCGTCGAAGAACCGGCGCAGGGTCTGAATGTTGTTATCCGCAATAATCGCCTCGCGCGCCTGCGCGAGCTTCTCTTCATAAATGGCCTGGCGCCACTCGAGCGGCGTTTTCACTGCCGGATTATCATCTTCAATGATAGTCAATTCAACCGGTGCACCCTGTAATGTGGCGAGCGCCTCGGCCAGCGCCTTTTGCGCGCCAGGGGAATTCAGGTGCCGCTGGCCCGGACGCAGGTGCAGACGCACCTGATTGCCGTCCTGCTCTTTCCAGGCGTTCAGCGCGACCTGCTCCACCAGCTTCGGCAGCTGGAGCTTACTGACCTCGGCGGCCCAGGCGTCGCGCGCAATGGACTCTTCGGCAAGCTTCGCAGCCAGCTCCGGCGTTTTTTCATGCTCCAGCGCCTTTTTCAGCGCTTTCGGCGTGGCAACCTCTTCCTTCACCGTTTCGGTGATAGTGGTTGCCTTCCAGCGGTAAGCCTCTTCTTTCACCGGGGCTTTCTGCTCGAGCGCGGACGGTGCCGGACGCGACTGTACGCGCTCCGTTACCGAGGCCAGTCGTTCAAGCGCGGCGTTATTCACCGGCCGCGCTCTTCCTGGCGCTGCCGGTTCACTCTTTTTTGGTTTGGTTACTCCCTGCGCACGCTGCAGCTGGCTGCGCGCGGCAAGCACCGAACTGGTGGCATCCGACAGCGGTACGTTCTGCTGCGGTGGCGGCGTCGGCTGCGGCGGCACCTGCTGCGGTGACATCACCGCCGTCGGCGCAACCGGGGCGAAAGACTGTCGGGGCACGTCCGGCTCCGGCAGCGGCATGCGCGGGTGGAACGCCAGCGCGCGCAGCAGCGTCATTTCAACGCCCATCCGCGGATCCGGCGCAAACGGTAGCTCTTTGCGACCAATCAGCAGCGTCTGGTAATAAAGCTGCACGTCGGCAGGCGGCACGGTGCGGGCAAGCTCACGCATCCGCTGTTCAATGGCGGCCATATCCGCACCAATGGCGGAGGGAGAAAGCTGCAGCATTGCCACCCGGTGCAGCAGGCTGAGCATCTCAACCAGCAGCCCTTCCCACTCAATACCGCGGGCTGCGACCGCGTTCACCAGCGACATCACGCGTTCGCCGTTAGCGGCAATCATCGCTTCGATAAGCGACAGCGCCTGATCGTCATCCAGCGTGCCGAGCATGGTGCTGACCGCGTCAGTCGAGAGCTTGCCGTCACCGCTGGCAATCGCCTGGTCGGTGAGGCTTAACGCATCGCGCAGGCTGCCGTCCGCCGCGCGGGCCAGCAGCTGCAGGGCGCGCGGTTCGTGGACAATGTTCTCTTCATCGAGAATGTGCTCGAGCTGCGCGCGGATCTGCTCAACGTCCAGCGCCTTCAGGTGGAACTGCAGGCAGCGCGATAAAATCGTGACCGGCAGCTTTTGCGGATCGGTGGTCGCCAGCAGGAACTTCACGTGCGCGGGCGGCTCTTCCAGCGTCTTCAGCAGGGCGTTGAAGCTGTGGCGCGAGAGCATGTGCACTTCATCGATCAGGTAGACCTTGAAGCGGCCGCGCGCCGGGGCGTACTGGACGTTGTCCAGCAGGTCGCGGGTATCTTCCACTTTGGTGCGCGAAGCGGCGTCGATCTCGATCAGATCGACAAAACGCCCCTGTTCGATCTCCCGGCAGTTATCACACACGCCGCACGGCGTGGCGGTGATCCCGGTTTCGCAGTTGAGACCTTTTGCCAGCAAACGGGCAATAGAGGTCTTACCGACGCCGCGGGTGCCGGAAAAAAGATAGGCGTGATGGATGCGACCTAGCGACAAGCCGTTCGCCAGGGCCGTCAGCACATGTTCCTGACCGACAACGTCAGCAAAGGTTTGTGGTCGCCATTTACGGGCTAACACCTGATAACTCATGGGCAGGCTCTGCAACGCTGGAAGGTGAATTTATGGAGGGGAATGCTATCACAACCTCACCCATTGAGCGAGGTTGTGAAAACCGGGATTAGTGACCCGGGAAAGGTACCAGGCTGTAGCTGGTAATACCCTGTTTTTCCAGGCGCTGTTCACCGCCGAGATCGAACAGGTTGATGATGAAGGCCGCGTCGGTCACTTCCCCACCCAGACGGCGGATCAGCTTCACGGTCGCTTCAATGGTGCCGCCGGTCGCCAGCAGATCGTCGACCACCAGCACTTTGTCGCCAGGCTTGATCGCGTCAACGTGGATCTCCAGCTGATCGGTGCCGTACTCCAGCTCGTAGCTTTCTGCGATGGTTTCACGCGGCAGTTTGCGCGGCTTACGCACCGGCACAAAACCCACGCCCATTGCCAGCGCAACCGGTGCGCCAAACAGGAAGCCACGGGCTTCGGTACCTACTACTTTGGTGATCCCGGCGTTTTTGTAACGCTCGACCAGCAGTTCAATGCTGAGTGCGTACGCTTTCGGGTCTTCCAGCAAGCTGGTGACATCACGGAAAAGAATGCCAGGCTTTGGGTAGTCCTGGATGCTTTTGATGCTGTTTTTCAGATATTCAAGCTGCTGTGCAGTTGCGGTCATCGGTTTGTGCCTAAATGAAACAGTGTTACTCACAGCGCGCAACGAGTCGGCCAAGGCAACAATTGTTTAACCTTTGACCAGGCGCACCTGTGCTCGAAAACGGTCGAATTTACTGGCTGCGCGTGATAATTGCAACAGCCATGATGAGGCTTCAGTGCTTTTGTTGCTTTTCATCAACCACGGGGATCCGCCACATAAAGATAAGCAGGCAGGAGAGAATGATCAGCAGCAGGATCCGCACCCACATCATTTTCACCAGCCATAATGAAATGGCGAAGGTAATGAGGATCACCGCGATCGCGCGCGGCTTCGCACCAGGCGGCATGGCACGGTGTTTTTGCCAGTACCGCAGGTAGCCGCCGAACCACGAGCGGTAGAGCAGCCAGTGGTGAAAACGCGGCGACGAGCGGGCGAAGCACCAGGCCGCCAGCAGGATAAACGGCGTGGTCGGCAGCAGGGGTAATACTACACCCAGCGTGCCCAGCACTACCGCAAGCCAGCCAATGATGATTAAAATAGTACGCTGCATAATGCGAATCGTTATCAAACTGAACGGCTACTTTACCACTGGAGAGCGCCTTGAAAACAGCACTGCTTCTTGAGAGGCTGCAAAATCAGCTGATCGCTCTGCGGGCGCAGGCCACGCCGCTGATGGGGCACGCCACGCTGAAGCCGCGCTTTGACCGGCAGCTTTTTCGTACCCGCAGCACCGTCATTCAGGATTACCTGGCTGAAGCGCAGACGAACCTCGACGAGCTTCGCCATGCGGTTGAGAATGAACAACAGGAACAGGTGGCGTGGCTTGCAGAGCATCTCACCGAGCAGATCACCGCACTGCATCGCGAAATCGCCGCCTGGCCGCTGCGCGCCTGGGACAGCGCCTCGCCGGGGCTCGGCAAATGGCAGCGCAAGCGGCTCGAGAACCAGGAGTTTGAGCGCCGGCTGTTTGAGATGAAGCGTGAACGCGAGGTGCGTCTGAACAACAGCGAAACGCTGGAAGAGCAGCAGCTATTGATGCGCGAGATTAGCGCGCTGGAAGGACGCATCGTCCGCTGCCGTCAGGCGCTGGATGACATTGAACGCGTCATAGAACGTTTGACCCGTTAACAGGAGCCACACCCATGTCACTGGAAAATGCACCCGATGAGGTCAAGCTGGCCGTCGATTTGATTATGCTGCTGGAGAATCATGAGATCCCCGCCGAGACGGTGCTTAAGGCGCTGGAGATTGTGCGGCGGGATTTTGAGGGGAAACTTCCCCCTCACCCTGCCCTCTCCCCAGAGGGGAGAGGGAAAATAGATTAAGCCGGAGTCGGGTCGTCGCCCTTAATGTCGCGCTTCACTTCCGTATGCTCATCACCTTTCTCGTTACGCAGGTGAACCTCAAGCTGGTTGAAGGCGATATTAATATCGTTTTCACGGCACAGACGATCGATAGAGCGGTTAAGCTCATCCACCGTGTAGCTGCGGTCACGCAGTTCACGCACGTATAAACGCAGCTCGTGATCAAGCGTACTCGGCCCAAAGGTGGTGAAGAAGACCGCCGGGGCCGGATCGTGCATCACTTTCGGATGCTCAGACGCCGCCTTCAGCAGCACCTCTTTCACCTTATCCAGATCCGATCCATAGGCCACGCCCAGGCGGATCACCACGCGCGTCACCGTATCGGAAAGCGACCAGTTGATCAGACGCTCGGTCACGAACGCTTTGTTTGGGATGATCACCTCTTTGCGATCGAAGTCGGTGATGGTGGTGGCACGAATGCGGATCTTGCTGACCGTTCCCGAGAACGTGCCGATGGTGACGGTATCGCCGATACGTACCGGACGTTCGAACAGGATGATCAGGCCGGACACAAAGTTACCGAAGATCTCCTGCAGGCCAAAACCAAGACCGACCGAGAGGGCCGCCGCCAGCCACTGCAGTTTATCCCACGAGACGCCAAGCGAGCCAAAGACCGTCATCGCTCCGACAATGATGATGACGTAGTTGAGGATCGTGGTAATGGCGTAGGACGCCCCCTGGCGAAGATTCAGACGTGACAGGAGCAGCACTTCGAGCAGGCCTGGCAGGTTGCGGATCAGCGCCCAGGCCACCACCGACGACACCAGCGCAAACAGCAGGCTGCCCATGGTCACGCTTTTCATGACCGCCGCGCCGGCTTCGGTTCCGTTGTATTGCCAGAGGGTAATACTGTCGAGATAGGCGAAAACGGTAATAAGATCGGACCAGATCGCCCAGAACATCACCGCAAACAGGGCGATCATCACCAGCATGGTGATGCGCAGCGTCTGCTGGTTAACCTGCTCCAGCGCGATGGTCGGCTCTTCCTGCGGCTCAGCGCCTTCGGCCCCCTCTTTCACCTGATGCTGACGACGCGCGATGGCGCGGCGATAGGCAATGCGGCGCGCCGCCACGCTCAGGCCGCGCAGTACGGTCTGATAGAGCAGGTTCCAGACGATCACCAGATAGACCGTTTCAATCCAGCGCCCGGACAGGCGCAGCGTGGTATAGAAGTAGCCCGTTGCCGTCAGCACCATCAGCGCCAGCGGAATGATCGCCAGCACCGTCACGGTGGCCAGACGAATATTGTGGGACTCTTTATCACGCCAGCTGTCGCGACACATCGGCCACATCAGGATCGCAATCAGCAGCAGGTTCAGCAGGATGACCAGCTGGCCCAGCACGTCATCCATCAGATGCAGCGGGGAAAGCTCAGAGACAACCGACCAGAAGTGCAGCGGCAGCAGCGCCAGGCTGATGCGCACGATCTGACGACGCCAGTGGCTGGTCAGCTGCGCTGGCATGTTGAAATGACGCACCGCCACGCCGTCTTTTTCCAGTACCTTCCAGCACAGGCCAAACACCAGCCAGAACAGCGCCAGTTTTTTACTGAACGCCCACAGCAGATCGCTGACGTTGAGCTGCATAGTGAGCAGAATCAGACCCACAGCCAGAATAATCAGGCACACCGGCAGGGCGCGAATAAGGTCAATCAGAATCGCTTTTGGCGTATGGAGCTGGCTATCGTTGCGCAGCTGCCCTACTTCGGAGGCCAGCTTCGCCTGGTATTTTTTCAGCCAGCCCAGACGCCAGCGGATGAGACCGGCAATCAGCAGCAGCGGCAAACCGGCCAGAAAAGCAATCATTACCGCAGGCCAGGCTTTCTCCCAGTTTACGGTGATCTTCATGCTCTTAATCTGCGTTTTCAGCGTCTCAGGGAAGGATTTAACCCAGTCCCAGTCCATCGGCTTGTTGCTGTTTACCCAGAAAATCTGCTGGGTCAGGATCTCCTGCAGACTTTTCGAGACGCTCACCAGCTGCTGCTGGTTGATTTGCAGGTTAATGGCCATCATCAGCTGGTTACCCAGCTGTTTATTGAGCTGGTCCAGCAGCTCGCGACGCATATCCACGACCTGGAGCAGCGCGTCATGCACTTCCGGGTTCACGTCGCTGGAATGCCCCTCTTCAATTTTGGCGACAAAGGTATCGCTCTGAAAAAGGGCATCGCGCTGCTGGTTGACGTCAAACTGCTCCAGACGTAAATCCGCAATGCGGTTGGTCATGTCCTCCAGCTCGTCGGCGGACGGAAGCGTCTGCTGCTGCTGGTAGAGAATACGCGACAGCAGGAGGCTGCCCTTCAGGACCGCGATCTGCTCTTTGATGTTGCGTTCCGCCTGCAGGGCGCGATCCAGCCAGTTCTTCACCTTGATATTTTGCTGAACCAGCGAGTTGCCGTTTTCCGTCGCCAGTATCAGGCGCTGACTGAGCTGATGGTTAGCCTCAAGCTCCTGTTTTACCAGCGGGTTGGCCTGAATACGGGCGGTTTCGTCAGGGGATACGGCCTCCTGGGCGGTTTTTTCCGTCAGGGTCAGGCGTTTGCTGTTAACCGCCTCCTGCAATAACTGAAGCTGATGCTCCAGACGATTAATGTTCGCGGTGACGTAATCACGCTGTTTCTGCAGAGTGTCCTGCAGCACCGTATTCCCTTCCAGGCTTTTACGCTGCTGTTCGATCTGCGCATTGAGCAACGACTGCTGAACCAGCAGCAGGGTTTGCTGCGTCGGGCGCAGCGTGCCTTCGCCCACCGTCGTGCCGTTCAGGCGGTTGCGGATCTGCTGCAGCTGCTGAGACGCGGTATACATCGCATTTTGCACGCGCTCGGGCTGGGTTTGCAGGGAGACAAGCTGGCTGTTGTAGGTCGCGAGATCGGACTGCGCGGTTTGCAGATCGTCGAGCAACTGGGCGACGCGCGATTCCAGCTGGCGTAAGGAGAGCGTGGCGAGCGTTTTGCGCGTTTCGTTGTCGTTATCAACGTCACTCAGGGCATTCAGCGACTCCGTCGCTTTGCGCATGTTTTCAGGGGCCTGCGCCACCTTCTGACGAAGCTGGGCGGTTTCAGCCTTAACGCGTTCAATTTTATCCAGCGTTTCCAGCGTTTCCGTCAGGTCCTGCTGCGTCAGTTTTTCCTGAGGAGAGAGTTCTTTTTGTTTGTTCAGCGTGTCGAGCTGCGACTGAACGTCAGCACGCGTGGGAATATCGTTGCTGTTATCGGCGCGGGCCCAGGTCAGCGGCGCCGTGGCGAAGAAAAACAGCATCGCAAAGAGCAATGCAAAAACAGGATGTTGCGAGCGATTGATGGGCAGCATAGTTGTGAATGATGTCAGAAGATGACCGAAAATAGTCCGGCGTGAAGAATATCACGCTCGTCAGATGCAGAATAGCGCGAACGTAAGCCTCTGAGATAAATCCTGGAAAGGGGTCAGGCCGTTAGCGAAGGCGCGTCGCTGCGCAGCGTCGGGCTGAGCTGTAGCATTTCCAGTAAAATCGCCACGTAGCTGCGGGCTTCCGCTTTAAGATCAAACGATTGCGGTGCAAAAAGCCAGTTTTCCATCAGACCAGAAATGTAGCTGCGCATCAGAATCGCCGCCCGACGGGTCAACAGATTGGCCGGTAGCAGTTTTGCCTCCATACAGAGGTTCAGGTTGTGCTCAATACGGTCATAGCTTTCCAGACTGAGGCTTCGTTGCGCCTGCTGCACGACCGCCATCTCGCCCACGAACTCGCATTTATGAAAAATAATCTCCATCATTAATCTGCGACGTTCTTCAACTACCGTTGCTTCAAGGATATATACTAATATTTCTCTCAATACTGAGAGTGGATCGTCTGGGAATTTTGCCCGATACTCACTCTCGAGATCGCTAATGCTGGACTCTGAAAGCTCCCAGATTTCACTGAACAGATCTGACTTGTTTTTAAAATGCCAGTAAATCGCTCCTCGCGTCACACCGGCGGCCTGAGCAATTTGCGCCAGCGAGGTTGCTGAAACACCTTGCTGCGAGAACAAACGTATCGCCACATCCAGAATATGTTGTCGGGTTTCCAGCGCTTGTTGTTTAGTTTTTCGTGCCATAGGTGAGTGAATTTACAGGAGTCAGATTTACATACATTTGTGAATGTATGTACCATAGCATGACGATAATATAAACGCAGCAATGGGTTTTAGACTCAGGACCCTTGATCAATTTGAAATCGGACACTCGAGGTTTACATATGAACAAAAACAGAGGGTTAACGCCTCTGGCGGTCGTTCTGATGCTTTCAGGCAGCTTAGCGCTAACAGGATGTGACGACAAACCGGCTCAACAAGGAGCTCAGCAGGCGCCAGAAGTAGGCGTTGTGACGCTCAAATCTGAACCTCTACAAATCACCACCGAATTACCCGGCCGTACAAATGCTTACCGCATTGCGGAAGTGCGTCCTCAGGTTAGCGGCATTATCCTGAAACGCAACTTCACCGAAGGCGGTGATGTGCAGGCCGGTGAGTCTCTGTATCAGATTGATCCCGCAACCTATCAGGCGTCTTATGAAAGCGCGAAAGGCGATCTGGCTAAAGCACAGGCCGCGGCTAAAATTGCCCAGCTGACGCTGAACCGCTATCAAAAACTGCTCGGTACCAAGTACATCAGTCAGCAGGATTACGATACCGCCCTGGCGGATGCCCAGCAGGCTAACGCCGCCGTGGTGGCAGCCAAAGCGGCCGTCGAAACCGCGCGCATTAACCTGGCCTATACCAAAGTGACCTCCCCTATCAGCGGTCGTATTGGTAAATCTTCCGTCACGGAAGGGGCTCTGGTGCAGAACGGTCAGACCACTGCGCTGGCGACCGTGCAGCAGCTCGATCCGATCTATGTTGACGTCACGCAGTCCAGCAATGATTTCCTGCGCCTGAAACAGGAGCTGGCTAACGGCACCCTGAAACAGGAAAACGGCAAAGCCAAAGTGGAGCTGATTACCAACGACGGTATCAAGTTCCCGCAGGAAGGGACGCTGGAATTCTCTGACGTGACGGTCGACCAGACCACCGGTTCCATCACCTTACGTGCGATTTTCCCGAACCCTGACAAAAATCTGCTGCCAGGTATGTTCGTTCGCGCACGTCTGGAAGAAGGAACGAATCCAACCGCCCTTCTGGTTCCACAGCAGGGTGTGACCCGTACGCCACGCGGCGATGCGAGCGCACTGGTTGTTGGGGCTGATAACAAAGTCGAAATGCGCAATATCACCGCCACCCAGGCGATTGGGGATAAATGGCTGGTGACGGAAGGTCTGAAAGATGGCGATCGCGTGATTGTTACTGGTTTGCAAAAAGTTCGTCCTGGCGCGCAGGTTAAAGCACAGGAAGTGAAATCTGACGATAAACAACAAGCTTCGGCCGCTGGCCAGTCAGAACAAACCAAGTCTTAACTTAAACAGGAGCCGTTAAGACATGCCTAATTTCTTTATCGATCGCCCCATATTTGCGTGGGTGATCGCCATTATCATCATGCTGGCCGGGGGACTTGCGATCCTGAAGCTGCCTGTCGCGCAATATCCAACGATTGCGCCACCGGCGGTGACGATTTCCGCAACCTACCCAGGGGCTGATGCAAAAACGGTGCAGGACACCGTCACTCAGGTTATCGAACAGAACATGAACGGTATCGATAACCTGATGTACATGTCCTCAAACAGTGACTCTACCGGTACAGTTCAGATCACCCTGACCTTCGAGTCAGGTACGGATGCTGACATTGCGCAGGTTCAGGTGCAGAACAAACTGCAGCTGGCGATGCCGCTGCTGCCGCAGGAAGTACAACAGCAGGGCGTGAGCGTCGAGAAATCGTCCAGTAGCTTCCTGATGGTTGTCGGCGTTATCAACACCAACGGCACCATGACGCAGGAGGATATTTCCGACTACGTGGGCGCCAACATGAAGGACGCCATCAGCCGTACGTCCGGTGTGGGTGACGTGCAGCTGTTCGGTTCTCAGTACGCAATGCGTATCTGGATGGATCCGAACAAGCTGAACAACTTCCAGCTGACGCCGGTTGACGTGATTAACGCCATTAAAGCGCAGAACGCCCAGGTGGCAGCCGGTCAGCTAGGCGGTACGCCGCCGGTGAAGGGCCAGCAGCTTAACGCCTCGATCATCGCGCAAACCCGTCTGACCTCCGCGGATGAGTTCAGCAAAATTCTGCTGAAAGTGAATCAGGACGGCTCGCAGGTTCGCCTGCGCGACGTGGCGAAAGTCGAGCTGGGCGGCGAGAACTACGACATCATCGCGAAGTTCAACGGTAAACCGGCTTCCGGTCTGGGTATCAAACTGGCGACAGGCGCGAACGCCCTGGATACCGCCACGGCGATCCGTGCAGAACTGAAGAAAATGGAACCGTACTTCCCGTCAGGCCTGAAGATCGTTTATCCGTACGACACCACGCCATTCGTTAAAATTTCGATTCACGAAGTGGTTAAAACGCTGGCAGAAGCGATCATCCTGGTGTTCCTGGTCATGTATCTGTTCCTGCAAAACTTCCGCGCGACGCTGATCCCAACCATCGCCGTTCCGGTCGTTCTGCTGGGGACCTTTGCTATCCTCGCGGCCTTTGGCTTCTCGATAAACACCCTGACGATGTTCGGGATGGTGCTTGCCATCGGCCTGCTGGTGGATGACGCCATCGTCGTGGTAGAGAACGTCGAGCGCGTGATGGCGGAAGAAGGTCTGCCGCCGAAGGAAGCCACCCGTAAATCAATGGGTCAGATCCAGGGCGCGCTGGTGGGTATCGCGATGGTACTGTCTGCGGTATTTATCCCGATGGCCTTCTTCGGCGGCTCTACCGGTGCGATTTACCGTCAGTTCTCGATCACCATCGTTTCCGCGATGGCGCTGTCGGTACTGGTTGCGTTGATCCTGACCCCTGCGCTGTGTGCCACCATGCTGAAGCCGATTCAGAAAGGCGGTCATGGCGAGCATAAAGGGTTCTTCGGCTGGTTTAACCGCATGTTTGATAAGAGCACGCACCACTACACCGACAGCGTGGGCAACATCCTGCGCAGCACCGGTCGTTACCTGCTGCTCTATATCATCATCGTGGCGGGGATGGCGATCCTGTTCGTTCGTCTGCCAAGCTCCTTCCTGCCGGATGAAGACCAGGGCGTGTTCCTGACGATGGCACAGCTTCCTGCGGGTGCGTCGCAAGAGCGTACCCAGAAAGTGCTGGACGAAGTGACGGACTACTACCTCACCAAAGAGAAAGACAACGTTGAATCCGTGTTTGCGGTTAACGGCTTTGGCTTTGCGGGTCGTGGTCAGAACACCGGTATCGCCTTCGTTTCTCTGAAAGACTGGTCTGAACGTCCGGGCAAAGAGAACAAGGTTGAAGCCATTACCGGCCGTGCGATGGGCACCTTCTCGCAGATTAAAGATGCGATGGTGTTCGCCTTCAACCTGCCGGCGATTGTTGAACTGGGTACCGCGACCGGCTTCGACTTCCAGCTGATTGACCAGGGCGGTCTGGGTCACGAAAAACTGACGCAGGCGCGTAACCAGCTGTTTGGCGAAGTGGCTAAGCACCCTGACCTGCTGGTCGGCGTGCGTCCAAACGGCCTGGAAGATACGCCGCAGTACAAAATCGACATCGACCAGGAGAAAGCTCAGGCGCTGGGCGTGTCCATCAGTGACATCAATACCACGCTGGGCGCCGCCTGGGGCGGTAGCTACGTTAACGACTTCATCGACCGCGGTCGCGTGAAGAAAGTGTACGTGATGTCCGAGGCGCAGTACCGTATGTTGCCAAACGATATCAACAGCTGGTTCGTGCGCGGCAGCAATGGTCAGATGGTACCGTTCTCGGCATTCTCAACGTCACGCTGGGAATACGGTTCGCCGCGTCTGGAACGCTATAACGGTCTGCCATCAATGGAGATCCTGGGTCAGGCTGCGCCGGGCCGAAGCACCGGTGAAGCCATGAACCTGATGGAAGAGCTGGCGAGCAAACTGCCTTCGGGTGTTGGCTACGACTGGACCGGGATGTCCTATCAGGAACGTCTGTCCGGTAACCAGGCCCCTGCCCTGTACGCGATTTCACTGATTGTCGTCTTCCTGTGTCTGGCAGCGCTGTACGAGAGCTGGTCAATTCCGTTCTCCGTTATGCTGGTGGTACCGCTCGGGGTTATCGGTGCGCTGCTTGCGGCAACGTTCCGCGGACTGACCAACGACGTGTACTTCCAGGTAGGCCTGCTGACAACCATTGGCTTGTCGGCGAAGAACGCGATACTTATCGTTGAATTCGCCAAAGATCTGATGGAGAAAGAAGGCAAAGGTCTGATTGAGGCGACGCTTGAGGCTGTTCGTATGCGTCTGCGCCCAATCCTGATGACGTCACTGGCGTTTATCCTCGGCGTACTGCCGCTGGTTATCAGCTCCGGTGCGGGCTCCGGTGCGCAGAACGCGGTCGGTACGGGCGTTATGGGGGGTATGATCACCGCAACCGTACTCGCTATCTTCTTCGTACCGGTGTTCTTCGTGGTGGTTCGCCGCCGCTTCAGCCGTAAGAATGAAGATGTTGAACACGCGCATTCGGTAGAACCTCACTGATACCGGTTTCACATGATAAAAAGGCCGCATTAGCGGCCTTTTTCATTTTCAGAAAAAATCATAAATTACGCTTATTGTGATTCAATTTATTTTCTGCCATCTTAATTAGACATATCATAATTAACTGATAACTTAATCGGTGAATTCAGGATTTTTTTAATTTCATTTCCCCGCTTAAGCTATTAGGAATATTCCTAATAAGAAGTTCTGACAACGTGAAGTTCGAATCTGAACTTTTCTCGCCATTTTTGCTAAGCCAATGAAACGTAAGGAAGCGATAAAACAGCGCGTTAATTTGGATAAAAAAGGGGTGTCCAGGGTGGAACATTGCGTACATGCTCGCAGTCTACGGTTTTATTTGTAATTTTTCGTAATAGCGCGATGAAATCCAGGAAGGAGTGGCTTATAGTTAGGTTATCAGGAACACAGCACTCATGTAGCTAAGTCAGTTGTATCCATCCCGACAATGATGTTCGGTGAGTAAGAAATCACTCAGAAGGGGATGCGCTATGGACGAGTACTCGCCAAAAAGGCATGATATCGCGCAGTTGAAATTTCTCTGCGAATCCTTGTACCATGACTGCCTTGCCAACCTTGATGAAAGCAACCATGGCTGGGTAAACGACCCAACGTCTGCCATCAATTTACAGTTGAATGAGCTGATAGAGCATATCGCAACCTTCGCACTTAATTATAAAATTAAGTACAATGAAGATAATAAGCTCATTGAGCAAATTGATGAATACCTGGACGACACCTTTATGTTGTTCAGTAGTTACGGCATTAACGCCCAGGATTTGCAAAAATGGCGTAAATCGGGAAACCGGCTATTCCGCTGTTTCGTCAACGTGAGCAGAGCTAACCCGGTTAGCCTTTCCTGTTAAAATTATTACAATTACTAAGGTGAATTTATGTCTGATAAACCACTCACAAAAATCGATTATTTGATGCGCTTACGACGTTGTCAGTCAATTGACACCCTCGAACGCGTGATTGAAAAGAATAAATACGAGCTTTCTGATAATGAACTGGCCGTATTTTATTCAGCCGCTGACCATCGTCTTGCTGAGCTGACCATGAATAAGTTGTATGACAAAATCCCTACTTCTGTATGGAAATTTGTCCGTTAATCTTTGAAGGGTGTCTGTAGAGTTCTACGCCACGTTCTGAGTTTTTTACCTATCCCGTTATGTTCCCTGTGCCCAGGCCAGGTCTCCGTGTAAAACGTGTTCATCAGCAACAATGTTGTGACGACAGTCACATCGGCTTTTCGGGAACGTTCCCCTCTCGACCTGTTCCGATTACCCTGCGGTAATCATTTCCAGAGAGGTTTCCTATGAGCGCAGAAAAACAGAAGATGATTGCCGGTGAACATTATCGCCCCGGCGATGAGACGTTACGGGCCGACCGACTGCGGGCCCGCCATCTGGTTTACCGCTATAACCACACCGCGCCCGATGAAAAGACAGAACGCCAGAACATCCTGGCGGAACTTCTGGGGCAAAGCGAAGGCGCTTATATAGAACCGAGCTTCCGCTGCGACTACGGATACAATATTTATCTGGGCAAAAACTTTTACGCGAACTTCGACTGCGTGATGCTGGATGTCTGCCCTGTTCGCATCGGCGATAACTGCATGCTCGCGCCGGGTGTGCACATTTATACGGCCACCCACCCGCTGGATGCAGAGGAACGGAACAGCGGCGTGGAGTTTGGGAAACCGGTCAACATTGGGAATAATGTCTGGATTGGTGGCCGGGCGGTCATTAACCCTGGCGTCACGATCGGTGATAATGTGGTGGTGGCCTCCGGCGCCGTGGTGACAAAAGACGTCCCGGCTAACGTCGTCGTGGGCGGCAATCCGGCAAAAATCATCAAAACTTTATAAGAGCGCGGGGAGCCAACTGTTATGGTCTTTTAGCGCCTGACTGTTACTTTTTTCAACCCGATGGCTCCCCTAAAATTGGCAGACACCCTGTATTGTCAACTCTTATGAAGGCAAAAAATGACCGAGATACAGCGCCTGCTTACCGCCACCATCGACGATCTTAACCTCCGCGAAAAGCGCGACAATCGCCCGCGCTTTAGCATTAGCTTTATTCGCAAACATCCTGGACTGTTTGTCGCCATGTATGCCGCCTGGCTGGCGACGCTGATTGTGATGCTGAAGTCCGAAACGCTGGTGGACTCCGTCTGGCTGCTGGTTGTGCTGTTTGTGGTCTTTAACGCCTTTTTCTTTTTCGACGTGAATCCGCGCTACCGTTACGAAGATATCGACGTTCTCGATTTTCGGGTCTGCTACAACGGTGAATGGTATAACACACGTTTCGTGCCCACGGAGCTGATCGACAGCATCATGCACTCTCCGGCCGTTGAAACAGCGCAAAAAGAGAAGCTGCAGAAAATGGTCTCCACCAAAGGCCAGCTCTCTTTCTATGATGTCTTTACCCTTTCGCGCCCTGCTGCTGCGTAATTAACGCCTGCAGACGCCGGATCCCCGGCGAAAACTGCGAAGCAGAGGTGTTGCCGTAACCTAAAACCAGACCGGTTTGCCCCTGCTTCGCCTCCAGGTAATACCCGCTCAGTGCAGCGGGTGCCAGCTGAAACGCCCTCGCCTGTTCCACCAGCGTCTGATCGTCAATATCGTCTATCGCCAGCGTCAGATGCATCCCGCCTTCACCGGCCAGTATACGGTGCGGCGTGTGAAGCTCTGCCCCCAGCACCTCTCGCAGCTGGCGGTATCGCTTACGATAGAGCCGACGCATGGCGGCAAGATGACGAGCATAATGGCCTTCTTCAATGAACAGCGCCAGCGTACGCTGTTCGGCACGATGCCCGCCCCGCAACAGCGAGCCGATGGCCGGGCGAGCCGCTTTCGCCAGCGCTGGCGGCAAGACCATGAACCCCATTCTGAGCGACGGAAACAGCGTTTTACTGAACGTTCCCAGATAAACCACGGGCGCGTTGTTGACCATCCCCAGCATCGCGGGCACAGGCTCACCGGCATAACGGAATTCGCTGTCGTAATCGTCTTCAATGATCCACGCATTCTGCTGCCGGGCCAGTTCCAGCAGCGCCAGACGTCGCCGGGCACTGAGCACGCTTCCGTAGGGGAACTGGTGCGAAGGTGAGGTAAAAATCAGCGAGGGAGCAGGCGCATCCCGTCCTTCCCAGCACATTCCCTCGTCATCAACAGGGATTCCCGTCATGGTCAGGCCTGTTTTAACAAACGCGCTCTTTGCCCCGCTATAACCGGGGTTTTCCACCCACGCGACATCGCCAGGCTCACTCAACAGCATGGTGCACAGGTTAACCCCCTCAAGCGCCCCTTCCGTTATCACTATCTGGCTGGCGTCGCAGTCGATACCGCGGGACAGGGCGAGGTGTCGGGCAATCGCTGCCCGCAGCGACGGTTCACCGGCCGGGTCGCCATACCCTAGCAGGGCACTTCCCTCTTCGCGCATCACGCGATCGTACAATCGCCGCCACAGCGGTAGCGGAAAATAGTTGATAGCCGGGGTTCCCGGGGTAAACGCCAGCACCGGCGTGTCCCGGGGCACGGGCGCTGGCAGCAGGCCGACCCGCCGGGCGAGCCTGATGGCAGGGTCCGGCAATGTCCGGGCGACAGAGCGGTGAGCGAGCTGTGCCACCCGCGTTCCCTGGCGGTTACGCTGCAAATACCCTTCCAGCGTGAGCTGGTCCAGCGCCGCATTGACGGTATTGCGGGAAAGGGAGAGCTGCTGAGCCAGCGTTCGCGAACCGGGAAGCTGGCTGCCGGACAGTAGCCTTCCGCACAGTATGGCCTCCCGTAAAGCAAGATAAAGCGCGCGCTGGCGCGTCTCTTCCCCACGTTTTTGCAGGGCAGCATTGAGCAAGGTATAAAATTCATCACCCGGTATATTCATCTCACCTCCTCGTGGCACCATCAAAACATAGCGCAGTGGTTCTTTTTAAGGAACCAGCAATTCACTAGTCTGGAACTCTTTTCAACGTCACGGAAATTAAGATGAAGACATTCAATCAGTTCGGACAGCCCGTAGGCGAAGCGCTTAGCGACTGGCAGCCTCGTCAGCACCCGTCCCGGGTCGTGCTTCAGGGACGCTATTGTCGGCTTGAACCGCTGCGCGTGGAGCATGCCAACGCGCTGTTCTCTGCGTATTCCCTGGCCGAAGATACCCGCAGCTGGACGTGGCTACTGCGTGAACCCGACGCTACCGCAGAGGAGTTTGCCGAATGGGTGGCGAGCGTAAGTGAGTTATCCGATCCCATCCACTTTACCGTGATGGATAACCGGACTCAGTCCCCCGTTGGAACGCTGTCCCTGATGCGGATCGATCCTAAAAACGGGGTCGTGGAGGTGGGGCACGTTCACTTCTCGCCTCTTTTAAGCCGCACGCCCATGTCAACAGAGGCGCAATATCTGCTGATGCGATATGTGTTCGATACCCTGGGCTACCGGCGTTATGAGTGGAAGTGCAATAGTTTGAACGAGCCTTCCCGCAAAGCGGCACTGCGTCTGGGTTTTCAGTTTGAGGGGCGTTTTCGTCAGGCGCTGGTCATAAAAGGTCATAACCGGGATACCGACTGGTTTTCGATTCTCGACAAAGAGTGGCCGGCGCTGGCAAACGCCTTTGAAAGCTGGCTTGCCACCGACAATTTTACTGCCGATGGCAAACAGAAAAGATCCCTGGAAAGCTGGCGAGAAACGCGCGTTTAGCGTCTTTTTTTACGACCCTGCACCGCCTTAAAGCGCGGATTGGATTTGCAAATCACGTACAGGCGTCCCTTGCGTTTGACTATCTGGCAATCCGGGTGACGCTGTTTTGCACTGCGCAATGAGTTAAGTACCTGCATGGTTAGCCCCGCTTCGCATTGAGAAAACCGCCAAAACGCTTGCGGAAGCGCGCTGCGCTGCCGTCCGTGGAGAACGTTTTCTGCTTACCGGTATAAAACGGGTGCGATTTTGAAGAAACCTCGATGGTGATGTATGGATACGTTTCACCGTCGAGTTCAATTTCGCGGTCGGTCTTAATGGTTGAACCCACTTTGAAGTATTCATTCGCGCTGGTGTCGTGGAATACCACGGTGCGATACGCTGGATGGATGTTTGGTTTCATCGTAAATCCTTTGTGTTTTGTTATAACATAACAAAATAATATCCAGGCCAGGTAAAAAAAACAACCCCTTCCTTCTGACGATATTTTCTGGTTTACCTGAGATAAAATGAAAACCACGCCACCCACGTGCTATAACTATATCATTTCGCGGTAAAATCTTTCTCTTCAGGCAGGGAACTCAGTGCTCAGGAACGGGTATACGAGGAAGGAAACGACAGCATGAAAACCCGACATCTGGTCAGTCTGGTGACTGGCATACTTATCTTTTCCGTGCTGGTCCCCATTTGCCTGAGCATCTGGCTGGCTCATCGTCAGGCGGAAGATAAATTTGTCGATGCGCTGGATAACTATGCCTCACGCGTGCTGATACGTACCGACAAGGTCGTGGGGCAGGCGAAGGAAGCGCTCAATCATCTGCAGGCCTTTGAGGGCGTGCCGTGCAGCCCCCTGCAGTTAAGGGAGATGCGACGGGTCGCTTTCTCGTGGCGATATGTGCAGGAAGTGATTTATATCGACAACCTCAGGCCACTCTGCTCCTCTCTTGAACAAACCAGCCATGCCGCCCCTTTCCCCCCGCCGATGCGCGTTACCGAAGATGGTTACAGCGCATGGCTGACCACGCAAAACGATCTGGGGTTTCATCGCTACATGGCCGTACTGGGGCAAGGTCATTACCTGGTTCTGGTCGATCCGGCCTCGCTTGTGGATGTGATCCCCTTCGGCGAGATAGCGATTGATGCTGCCCTGGTAGGAAATACCACACGCCGCATCTTTGCCAGCAGCAATACGCTCGATCCGCATATCCGTGACATGATCATGGGTCAGGAGATGACCAGCATACAGTACGACGGTTCAATGTACGTTATGAAGCCCGTCCCTGAACTGGGGTTTACCGTCGTTGCATGGGCTACGCTCAAACCGCTGGCTGAAACCTGGCACCGGCAGCTGCTTTTGTGGCTGCCCTTCGGCATCCTGATAAGCCTGCTTGCCGCGCTCTTTGTCCTGCGGATACTGCGTCGCATCCAGTCGCCGCGCAACCGCCTGCTTGATGCCATTAACAGCCGCGATTTTGTGGTTCACTATCAGCCCATCGTGGCGCTGTGTAGCGGAAAAATTGTCGGCGCAGAGGCGCTGACGCGCTGGCCGCAGCCGGACGGAAGCAGCCTCTCGCCTGATATTTTTATCCCTCTTGCTGAACAAACCGGGCTTATCTCCCAGCTGACGCAGCTCGTTATCGAAAAGGTGTTCGAGGATATGGGCAGCTGGCTGCATCTTCACCCCGATCAGCATATCTCCATCAACCTCGCGCCCGCCGATTTGACCTCCGGCACGCTGCCGCCGCTGCTGAGTCACTTGCTGAACAAATGGAAGGTCCACCCAGGCCAAATCGCCCTTGAGGTTACCGAGCGCGGCTTTGCCGATCCCAAAATCAGCGCGCCGGCTATCGCCGCATTCCGCCGTTCGGGGCACCCTGTCTATATTGATGATTTTGGTACGGGCTATTCCAGCCTGAGCTATCTGCAGGATCTGGATGTCGACACGCTAAAAATTGATAAATCGTTCGTGGATGCGCTGGAGTATAAAAACGTGACGCCGCACATTATTGAAATGGCGAAGTCGCTGAAGCTGGCAATGGTGGCGGAGGGCGTCGAGACCGCCGGGCAGCTCGCCTGGCTGCACCAGCACGGCGTGCAGTACGGGCAGGGCTGGTACTACAGCAAAGCGCTACCAAAGACGGAATTTATTCTTTGGGCAGAGAATAACCTCGGCACGCACGCTACTTAAGGTAGGATTTCATCACCTGCAGCACCACGCCAAGATCGGCTTCACGCTGCGCCTCTTCGGGCTCTTTCACCACGTGATCGGTAAGGTGCCCTTCAATCACCTGCATCATCATGCCGTTGACTGCTCCACGGATCGCCGCCAGCTGCTGTAACACCTCGGCGCATTCGTGTTCGCTGTTGAGCATTTTTTCGAGCGCGGTGCTCTGCCCCTGAATTTTCTTCAGGCGAGTCAGTAACATCTTCTTGTCGCGAACGGTATGTGACATCTCTGTCTCCCTCAGTTTTGGCTTTTAGAGCATATCACGCTCTACTCCCCCTGAGTATTTTTCTACTGGGGGGTAGTATTAAGCTACTGGGGGGGAGTACTATTTGCGCACGCTTCCACTCCGGAAATTTCAATGAACGATTTCGCCTCACTTCTGCAGCAGGGTAATGCCTGGCTGTTTGTTCCCAGCGCTATCCTGCTCGGTGCACTACATGGCCTGGAGCCGGGTCACTCAAAAACCATGATGGCCGCCTTTATCGTGGCTATCCGCGGCACGCTGAAACAGGCGGTCCTGCTCGGCCTGGCCGCTACGCTTTCACATACGGCAGTAGTCTGGATTATCGCCATGGCGGGTTTATGGTTTGGGCGGGGATGGGATGCGCATACGTCTGAACCCTGGTTCCAGCTGATCTCAGGGGTATTGATCGTTGCGATCGCCCTGTGGATGGCGTGGCGAACCTGGAAAGAGAGCCAGCCACACGATCATCATCACGACCATGATCATCACCACCACCATGACCACGACCATGACCATCATCATGAACATCACCACCACGAACACCCGCTGGTTGAAGAAGAGTGGCAGGACGCCCACCAGCGCGCGCATGCGCAGGATATTAACCGGCGCTTCAGCGGCCAAAACGTCACCACCGGACAGATCGTGATGTTTGGCCTCACCGGCGGGCTTATCCCCTGCCCGGCGTCCATTACCGTTCTGCTGATCTGCCTGCAGCTGAAGCATTTCGCCCTCGGCGCAACGCTGGTGTTCAGCTTTAGCATTGGTCTGGCGTTAACGCTTGTCGCTTCCGGCGCGATTGCCGCCTTGAGCCTCAAGCACGCGACCAAACGCTGGCCCGGGTTTAGCGAATTCTCCCGTAAAGCACCGTGGATCTCCGCTGCGCTGATTACCGTGGTAGGGATTTATATGAGCCTGCATGGCCTGAGCGGCATTCTGGCGTAAGCCTGCGGCCACACTCTGTGGCCGCATCTCCAGGGTCAGTTAAGGGTTCTGCTGCCAGCTGAAGGTATAGCGAAGCTGGCGTGTCTGCAGGAGGAATTCCGGCGAGACGCTGGGGCTCCAGGAGTCGTCGCCGCCCACGCCCATATGGAACGCATCGAAATTGAGCCAGCATCCCGGCTCTTCGCGCAGCAGATGGTGATGGGTTGTCTCCCGCAGCTGCTGCTGGCCGTAGCGGCTCACCGAGAAATGGAACCGGCCGTTCAGCTGATGCGTTCCCAGCGCCAGCTCCCGCGTATCACAGCGCAAACCATTTTCCGTCGGGAAGATATACGGCGTATGCATCTCCGCCAGGGGTAATGTCCAGCGCCCCTGTTGTGCCGCCAGCTTTCTGTCCGGATAGTTTTCATGCGGCCCCAGCCCCAGCCAGGACACGTTTTCCGGCGTTTCGGCGAGATGAACGCTCAGGCCAACGCGCGCGGGTTCCGGGATATCAGACGCAATATCCACCTGAATATCGCCGTGGAGTACTCCCCGATCGTCCACCCGCCAGGTTTTACGACTCAGAAACAGCGCGTTGCCGCGATACGCAAGGACGTGCTGGGTTGTGACCACCACCTCGTCTGCGTGCTGCTCGGCCTCACAGTGCAGCACGCGCGGGGTAAGATCGTACATGCCCGCCGCTTTCCAGCGCTCAACCCATGCATGCGGATCGATCTTCGTCGCTTCACTCACGCCAATATCATTGTCCAGCGGCGCACGGCTGACGTTATCCGTCAGAGGCGATATCAGCGTTTCCACGCCATTTCGCCACCATTGAGCCAGGTTTCCGGTTGCGCGATCGAACTGCCAGCGCTGTTGACCATGCGCGATCGCCAGGATGCGGTCGTTTTGCGTCAAAACCGGCGGCTCGCCCGCAGAGGCTGGCGGTGCGACAAACAGCGGAGACGGAAGCAGCCACTGCTCCCACGCGCAGCGATGGTCAGCCGGTGACCACGGTGTTGCCCGCGGCTGGCGCACTTCAACATTCAGCCAGACTTCCCCCGGCTCGGCTTTCAATTCCGGCAGAGCGATCTCCAGACGCTGAACGCCTTCAGGGGCTACCGCCAGCGTCACCTCGCCCGAAGCCAGTACCTTCCCATCCCGGGCAACCGTCCAGCTCAGCACTTCGTTATCGGTATGGCGGAACAGGTACCCGCTTTGCACCTCAATCACCAGCGGAGAGGTGCTGACCCGCGTAAAGGTGAAGAACTGCTGCGCGCGCTGCGCCTCGAACAGCGCCGGGTGCGGCGTGCGATCGGGGAAGACCAGGCCGTTAAGGCAGAACTGCCGATCGTTTGGCTTATCGCCAAAGTCCCCGCCGTACGCCCAGAACGCGTTGCCATTTTCGTCTTTCTTCGTTAATGCCTGATCGACCCAGTCCCAGACAAATCCCCCCTGCAGGCGAGGATGGCTGCGAAACGCCTGCCAGTATTTCGCGAACCCGCCGAAGCTGTTCCCCATCGCGTGGGCGTATTCGCAGAGGATCAGCGGACGCGTTTCATCCGGCATGCCGATCCATTTCATGATTGACCATTTAGGCACCGCCGGGAAGGGTTGATCCTGATCGACCCGGGCATACATCGGACAGACAATATCAGTCGCCGCCGTGTTCGCGCCGCCGCCTTCATACTGCACCGGACGCGTCGGATCCGTGGATTTCAGCCAGCGGTACAGCGCGTCGTGGTTTGCACCGTGCCCGGACTCATTGCCCAGCGACCAGATGATGATTGAGGGATGATGACGATCGCGCTGCACCATGCGGGTCACGCGCTCGCTCATGGCGGGCAGCCAGCGCGGATCGTCAGCAAGGCGGCTCATCGGCACCATGCCATGGGTTTCGATATTGGCTTCGTCAACAACGTACAGCCCGTAGCGATCGCAAAGCCGGTACCACAGCGGATGGTTCGGGTAGTGCGAGCAGCGAACGGCGTTGAAGTTGTGCTGCTTCATGATCTCGATATCGCGGCGCATCGTCGCTTCGTCCATCACCTGGCCGTTTTCCGGGTGATGCTCGTGCCGGTTAACCCCGCGGATCAGCAGCGGTTTACCGTTGAGCTTCAGCAGGCCGTTGCTGATTTCAATCCGGCGGAAGCCAACATCGCAGGCCTCCGTCTCTAGCACGTTGCCCTGCGCATCCAAAAGCGAGATCGTCAGACGATAGAGTTCCGGGGTTTCTGCACTCCATAACGCCGGGGCTGTAACCGGGATCGCCGCCGTTAACCGCTCGGCCCAGTTGCCGCGCTCGTCCACAATGGCAGATCCGGGCCGTTGGGTAGTACTGCCACACCGCTCGCCGTTGCGCCACAGCGTGATCGCCACCTCGCATTCCGGGTAGTCAGTGCCTGCCAGCGCGACGTCGACTTTCAGCACCGCTCGGTCCAGCTCCGCATTCAGATCGGTGACCACGTGATAATCCGCAATGTGCGTCTCCGGCTTATGCAGCAGGGAGACATCGCGGAAAATGCCGCTCATGCGCCACATGTCCTGATCTTCCAGATAGCTGCCGTCGCACCAGCGCAAGACCATGACCGCCAGGCGGTTCTGCCCGGGGCGTAATGCCGCCGAGAGGTCAAACTCGGCGGGCAATCGACTGTCCTGGGAATAGCCTATCCACTGCCCGTTGCACCACAGATGGAATGCCGAGTTCACGCCGTCAAAAATAATTCGGGTTTGCCCGCGCTGAAGCCAGGCGTCATCCACGTCAAATGTGAGCGAGTAACAACCTGTCGGGTTTTCCTGCGGCACAAAAGGTGGGTTAACGGGGATGGGATAGGTGACATTAGTGTAGATAGGCGTGTCGAACCCCTGCATCTGCCAGTTCGACGGCACGGGCATCGCGACGGCATCCGCGCAATCTTCGCTGACCCATGCCTCAGGAACCTGCTCGGGTGAAGAAAAATAGCTAAATCGCCACATCCCGTTAAGAGAGCGCCTGCTGATAGATCCAGCGTCATCTCTGGCGGAAGATTCATTACGCCAGCTGTGCAACGGCGCGTGTGCGGGCAGGCGGTTCCACTGGGTAACGCCGGGGTTTTCCCAGTCCCGACGGGCCAGGATGTCGCTGAGGGTCAGCGAGGATGTGTTGGACATAGTAACCTCTTTGCGAAGCGCTCACAATTTTGGTTAACATGCCCTGGCATTCTGCGACGGTAAAGCATTCAATCGCAGGCTAGCGAGTCCGATCACAAAAGTCTTATTTGCGGACAAGCTGCTCGGCCAGGAGAGCCAGGCTTCTGAGCTGCTGCGCCAGATCCTCGCGTTCGGCCTGCTGCGGCGCGCGGCGCGCGCTGGAATGGCGGGTAACCAGCGTCACCGGCAGCTGAACCTGCCAGCACGTCTCGCCTTCGGTGGGCGACAGCAGCCACTCCACGCTGCGCTCGCCCGCCTCGCGAAACGCCTGGCGAATGGTCGTCAGCGGCGGGGAAAACCAGGCGCTGTCAGCCGTATCGTCGAACCCGACCACCGACATCTGGCCTGGAATCGCGATCCCCTTTTCCGCGCAGGCGCGCATTACCCCCAGCGCCATTTGATCGTTCGCCACCAGAATGGCATCCGGCAATGCGGTACCCGACAGCAGCACATGTCCTTTCTCATAACCGCTGGCCGCGCTCCAGTCTCCGTAGGCCACCGCAGTGGCTTCATGCCCCGCGCGGGCCAGAGCCGCTTTCCATCCCGCCAGACGCGCCCGAGCAGAGACTGAGCTTTCCGGCCCGCTCAGCAGGGCAATGCGCTGATGCCCCAGCGACAGCAGGTGCTCAACGCCCAGATGCGCCCCCTGTACGGCGTTAAATACGAGGCTGTTTACCTGTGCTGAAGGCGAGACATCAAGAAAAAGCACCGGAACGGGCGACGCCAGCGCCCTCAGCTGTTCGGCGTGTTCATCATCAAGCGGAACATTCACCAGCAGCGCGTCCACCCGCTGTGCCAGCAGCGCCTGAAGCGCGGCCTGACACTGCTGCGGTTGCTCCACCATGGAGATAAGGACGCTCGCCCCCTGTTCCGCCGCGCGGGATTTTACCGCCGACACAATTTGCGAGGGCGCATGCAGGGCCAGATCGGTGGTGATAAGTCCCAGCGTGCGGGTGCGTTTACCCGCCAGCTGCTGTGCCCGCAGGTTAGGCACGTAGTTCAGCTCCGCCATCGCCTGCTGAACCTTTTCCCGGGTACGGGCAGACACATGCTCCGCGTCGTTAATGACGCGAGAGACGGTCTGATAAGAAACCCCCGCAAGGAGGGCGACATCATAGAGAGTGATAGCTTTCATGCATTGTGGCATCGCGTGAGTCGGGGCCCATTATTGTGGCACAGCGACGCCGTTAAAACATGTGAGCGCTTCGCAAAATTAAACAACCCGCTCCGGCTGCGCAATTTCAGCAACGCTCGGCTTCTGGCGGAACCAGGGCAGACAGAGCTGGATAAGTGGGCCAATGGTCAGGGCGTATACTACCGTTCCCACCCCAAACGTGCCGCCAAGCACGCACCCAATCAGCAGGACGGACACCTCAATGGAGGTACGCACGCTGCGAATGGACCATCCCAGCCGGGCATGAATGCCGGTCATCAGGCCGTCGCGCGGGCCTGGCCCAAAACCGGCGCCGATGTACATGCTGGTCGCAATCGCGTTCATCACGATACCCGACACCAGGAAAGCGATGCGCACAGGTAACGAGTCCAGTTCCGGGATAAGCGCCATGCTGGCATCCGCCGCCAGACCGATACAAATCACGTTGCTGATGGTGCCCAGGCCCGGCATCTGGCGCAGGGGGATCCACAGCAGCAGCACCGCAGCACCGGTTAAAATGATCACCGTTCCGATAGTCATCCCCAGCTGTATCCCCACCCCAAGGTGAAAAACATCCCAGGGATCGACACCCAAATCGGAACGAATAAACATCGCGGTGGACAGGCCATACAGTCCTAAACCGACATAGAGTTGTAGCAGACGACGTACCATTTTTATCTTCTCCAGTGAACCAGACTTTCATCCTGACCTAAAATGGCACTATGATTAATGTCCAGTTTTCAAATAGTGGACTGCATATGTCGTCACGTCGCTTCGGAAGCCAGTCTCTGGTACGCCTTTTAGGCCACTGGCAGCAAACCTCATCCCGCACGCCGCTCTGGCGACAGCTGGCCGATGCGCTGCGCCTGTTAATCCTTGACGGACGTCTGGCATTGAATACACGGCTACCGGGGGAGCGCGAGCTGGCCACGGCGCTGGACGTGAGCCGGACCACCATCAGCAGCGCCCTCGCCCATCTGCGCGAGGAGGGATATCTTGAAAGCCGCCACGGCAGCGGGTCACGCGTGATCCTCCCGGATACGCGCGCCGTTCCCACGCTTTCCGCGGCGAGTGCCGCACTGGATCTCTCCACTGCCGCCCTCAATGCCGGGCCGGAAATCCACCAGGCGTATACCCACGCGCTCACGGCCATTACGCAGCACCTCGCGCTGACGGGTTACGATCAGCTAGGGCTCCCGACGCTGCGGGAGGCCATCGCTGCGCGCTACACCGCGCGGGGTCTTCCCACCCGCGCGGACGAAGTAATGGTGGTCAATGGCGCCGTCAGCGGCTTCGCGCTGGTCCTGCGGATGATGACCGGGCCGGGAGATCGCGTCGTGGTCGATCACCCCACCTATCCGCTGGCGATTGCCGCCATTCAGGGCGCGCAGTGTCGGCCCGTGGGGGTGTCGCTGCCGGAAACGGGCTGGGATACGGACGGTTTCGCCGCCACGCTTGCCCAAACCGCGCCGCGCCTGGCGTACCTGATGCCTGATTTTCATAACCCCACCGGGCGCTGCATGGATGTCGCGACCCGTCAGGCCATTACCGATATTGCTGCGCAAACCCGTACGACGCTGGTGGTAGATGAAACGATGGTGGATCTCTGGTTTGACGCCCCTCCTCCGCCCCCGGTGGCCTCCTTTAACCCGCAGGCCACCGTCATCACCTTAGGTTCTGCCGGAAAAAGCTTCTGGGGCGGGCTGCGTCTCGGCTGGATCCGCGCGTCCTCGCGCACGATCGCCACGCTTGCCCAGACGCGCGATACGCTGGATTTAGGCTCGCCGCTGCTGGAACAGCTAGCGGCGCTGTGGCTCATCAACAACAGCGAGACGTTTCTACCCGCACGCCGCAAAATGCTGGCGGAACGACGCGATCGATGCGGTGAACTGCTGCGTGAACATTTCCCGGAGTGGACATTCCATGAAGCAGAGGGCGGGCTCTCATACTGGATTGAGCTTCCCGGCATGCTGGCGACGCAGCTTGCCGCGCGGGCTGAGATTCTGGGGATAAATCTGGGGACCGGTACGCGGTTTGGTTTATCGGGTGCGTTTGACCGCTATTTGCGGATGCCCTTCTCGCTCGAGCCGACAGAACTTGAACAGGCGCTGCTGAGGATTAAACCGTTATGGCTCGCCCTGAATAAAAACGTGCCACCTGTAAAACGCAGCGTGATTTAATAGCAAAAAGTTTGAAGCCGATCATAAAAAATAAAAACTGCTGACTGTCATGGATACAGTCAGCAGTTTTCACCAGTCCGGAATTAATGCTGAGCAGGAATAGGAAACCCTTTCAGTGAAATAACGAAGTTTTCACCGTCTTTCTTTATTTTTGCGCCAGTATCACACCAGTCAGACGCAATACGAAAGAACTCATCACTTCCGACATTCCAGCCAAGACGTACATGCTTCACGTAGCCTGAACGCAACAAATCGCAGGCCTCTTTGTAGTCACTGGCAGTTGACAGTTGTTGTTTCATTTTCTCTTCTTCAGAAGTTTACGTAGAGCCTTGATTTCTTTAGGAGTAAATGGAGAAACATTCTCTTCTTCCGTATGCTGATTATCAATATCCTCTTCCGATACTCCCGCCTCTTCTACTGCCTCGAACGCCAGCAGCAGCAGTTTCTCTGTCGTCACGCTTAAATTCTCGTTATTCACTTCCGCATAGTGGCGAAGTCTTTCTTTTAGCGCGTCATCAATCTTAACGTTTAATACCGCTGTAGCCATGTTTGTCACTTCCCTTCGGAATAAGTACTTTATTTAATACACGAAGTTAACAATGTTATCCAGATATATATTTTTTTGAGTTTTGCCAGAAAATAGACGGCCAAGGATAAAATGCCCGACTATTATTACAAGTTTATGACATTAATATTTCAGCGCGATGAAATATATATTACATGCTATAGGCATAATCTTATTAGGGAATAACGACCAGGGAAGAGGCAAAAATCAGGGAAGAACGCAGAGGCTCAGAAATGGGTGGGGGCCCTGCCAGCTACATCCCGGCACACACGTCGTCTGCCCTGGCTGCTTCCTTCCGGACCTGACCTGGTGAACAGAGTAGCGTTGCGGGAGAACCAACAGAGCCCCC
Source organism: Enterobacter cloacae complex sp. IR5422 (assembly GCF_049238165.1). Taxonomy (NCBI): domain Bacteria; kingdom Pseudomonadati; phylum Pseudomonadota; class Gammaproteobacteria; order Enterobacterales; family Enterobacteriaceae; genus Enterobacter; species Enterobacter cloacae complex sp. IR5422. Next base: position 98,092 of record NZ_JBMKHT010000008.1, read on the forward strand.
ATTGAGAGCGTTGATAACCAACGCGCTGGCGCATTATCCCTGTGCTAAAGCCCAATTGCAAGTGACCAGGAACCGGATGCTGGTTTCTTGCGCAAACAGGCGCAGCAATCATGAAGATCTTCGTTTACCATAGCGTTCCAGAAACTCCCCCCACAGGTGAAGGTATGGACGAACACGACTCCTTTCCACAGCGCGTATGGCAAATCGTGGCCTCAATACCGGAAGGCTATGTCACTACCTATGGTGATGTTGCGCGCCTGGCCGGTTCCCCGCGCGCGGCGCGACAGGTTGGAGGCGTCCTGAAACGGCTGCCGGAAGGCAGTACGTTGCCCTGGCATCGCGTGGTGAATCGTCATGGGAACATTTCGCTCACCGGGCCGGATCTTCAGCGTCAGCGTCAGGCGTTACTTTCAGAGGGTGTCCAGGTGTCAGGGTCGGGTCAGATCGATTTGCAGAAGTACCGGTGGGTGTACTGACCCCTCTCCCGAAGGAGAGGGGAATAACCACATTACATCTGCGTCGGTGGGGTTGGCAGAGACGGCTGATTGGTTTGCGGTGCGACCGGCACTTCGGTCTGCTGTACTGGCACCAGGTTCAGGTCGATTTTGGTTCCACCGTTGTTAATCGCTTCCTGGACCGTATCGGTGATAAACACCAGCTTACCGTTGATGGTGACCGCTGCGCTCAGCAGAATACGGGCATTAGGCTGCACGTCCGACGGGTTATACGGCAACACGAAGCTAAACGGCGCCTGCTTGCCTTCAGTACGGACGGCACGCTGGGCCACGACTTTCGACGGCGCGTCGGCCAGGGAAGCATCAGACAGCGTCACCGTTAATACCGCATCCGGCGGCAACGCAACTTTCTGTTTAATCCAGATGGTACCGGAAACGTTAGGCTGCTGAATGGACTGCTGCGAAAGGGTATTAATCCCGTTCGGGTCAGCTGCTGGCACTGGCACCTGGGCGCTCTTACCGGCACAGGCGGACAACGCCACCGCAATCGCTACACCACTTAGCATAGGCACGAGTTTCATTGAAGTCTCCTTATCATCAATGCACCAGCGGGATCGATCCCATCCGATGTCGTTTCAATCACATAACGTTTTTAAGTGTGGCACAACTCACTGATTAATGCCTGAAATCATCCCGATATTCAGATTATTCTACCCATCGGACCACTTTCATTTCTGCGTTATACTCTGCCTATCTTTCGCTACGGCGTTTATTGAGGACAACTATGAGTCAGGCACTGAACAATCTGCTGACATTACTGAATCTGGAAAAAATTGAGGAAGGACTCTTTCGCGGACAGAGCGAAGATTTAGGCTTACGCCAGGTCTTCGGTGGGCAAGTCGTTGGACAAGCGCTGTACGCTGCAAAGGAGACTGTCCCGGCAGACCGTCTGGTGCATTCATTCCACAGCTACTTTTTACGCCCTGGCGATAGCGCGAAACCCATCGTGTATGACGTTGAAGTTCTGCGAGACGGCAACAGCTTCAGCGCGCGCCGCGTCGCGGCCATCCAGAACGGTAAGCCGATCTTTTACATGACCGCCTCTTTCCAGGCGCCGGAGCCGGGTTATGAGCATCAGAAAGTCATGCCCCCTGCCCCCTCGCCGGACGATCTCAAATCGGAAACGGATATCGCTCGCGCATTGGCGCATCTGCTGCCGCCGCAGGTTAAAGAGAAGTTTCTCTGCGATAAGCCGCTTGAGATCCGCCCCGTCGAGTTCCACAACCCGATGAAGGGCCACACCGCCGAGCCAAAGCGTCAGGTGTGGATCCGCGCCAACGGCACCGTGCCGGAAGATTTCCGCGTCCATCAGTATCTGCTGGGCTATGCGTCTGACTTCAACTTCCTGCCGGTGGCGCTGCAGCCGCACGGCGTCGGCTTCCTCGAAAAAGGGATGCAGGTCGCGACGATCGATCACTCGATGTGGTTCCACCGTCCCTTCAACATGAACGAGTGGCTGCTCTACAGCGTGGAGAGTACGTCGGCATCCAGCGCCCGCGGGTTTGTGCGTGGGGAGTTTTATACTCAGGACGGCGTGCTGGTCGCTTCAACAGTGCAGGAAGGGGTGATGCGTAACAGAGGTTGATGTAAAAAGCCCGGTGGCGCGATGCTTACCGGGCCTACGTTTTGTGCTGTTGTAGGCCGGGTAAGGCGAAGCCGCCACCCGGCAAGACACTCAGATCATGCGTTATACGCATTCTCGCCGTGGCTGTTCACATCCAGACCTTCGCGCTCCTGCTCTTCCGGTACGCGCAGGCCCACCGTCATGTCCGCCAGCTTGTAGCCGATGAACGCGACAACTGCAGACCACACCACGGTGATAGCGATGCTTTCCAGCTGCACCAGCACCTGATGAACCATGGTGACGCCTTCTGCGTAGCCCACGCCACCGAGCGATTTCGCCGCGAAGATACCGGTCATGATACAGCCGACAATCCCGCACACGCCGTGCACGCCGAACACATCGCAAGGGTCATCCACGCGCAGAACTCGTTTCAGTGCGGTGACGCCCCACAGACCCGCCAGACCAGACACCAGGCCGACCAGCAGCGCACCGCCGACACCGACATAACCACACGCAGGAGTGATACCAACCAGACCGGCAATCGCACCTGAACAGGCACCCAGCAGGGAAGGTTTACCGCGCACCGCCCACTCGCCAAACACCCAGGAGAGGATTGCACCCGCCGTGGCTACAACGGTGTTCACGAAGGCCAGCGCGGCGATTTCGTTCGCGGCACTGGCTGAACCGGCGTTGAAGCCAAACCAGCCAAAGTAGAGGATCGCAGTACCGGTAAAGACCATCGGCAGGTTGTGCGGTTTGAACGCCTCTTTACCGAAGCCCACGCGTTTGCCAATCAGATAAGCACCCACCAGACCCGCGACCGCGGCGTTAATGTGGACAACGGTACCGCCCGCGAAGTCCAGCGCGCCGTGCGTGGCCAGCAGACCACCGCCCCAGACCATGTGCGCAATCGGCACATAGGAGAGCGTCAGCCAGACCACCACGAAGATCAGGACCGCAGAGAAACGAATGCGCTCGGCGAGCGCGCCCACAATCAGCCCGACGGTAATGCAGGCGAACGAGCCCTGGAACGCCACGTGAATATACTGATAGAAGCTGCCCATCAGCGCGGTCAGTTCAATGTTTTTCAGCATCACCCAGTCGAAGTTACCAAAGAACGCGTTACCCGTGCCGAACGCCAGAGAGTAACCGTAAACCACCCAAAGCACGCAGACCAGTGCAAACGTCACGGCAACCTGCGTCAGCATGGAGAGAACGTTTTTGCCACGGATCAGACCGCCGTAGAACAGCGCAATGCCCGGAATGGACATGAACAGCACCAGCGCGGTGCTGATCATCATAAAGGCGTTATCGGCTTTGTCGGCCACCGCAGGGGCAGCAGCCAGCGCCAGGCCCGGCAGCAGCGCCAGCGAACCCAGACCCGTTTTAAGTGTTGCTATCTTCATTTTCTCGATCCCTATCACTGTGTGCCAGGCGTTAATTACAGTGCCGCTTCGTCAGATTCGCCGGTACGGATGCGAATGACGCGCTGCAGTTCGGCAACGAAAATTTTGCCGTCGCCAATTTTGCCGGTGTAGGCCGCTTTGCTAATGACATCAATGACTTCATCAAGCTGATCGTCAGCAATCGCGACATCAATTTTTACTTTTGGCAGAAAGTTAACGCTGTATTCCGCCCCGCGATAAAGCTCGGCATGACCCTTCTGACGACCAAAGCCTTTCACTTCGGTGACAGTCAGTCCCTGAATACCCATTGAAGACAATGCTTCGCGCACGTCTTCGAGTTTGAATGGTTTGATTACAACCGTAACCAGCTTCATAGATCCCCTCCAGTCAGAATTCGGTAATGGCCGCAGCTTACGCGGAAGGTATTGCAAGGGATGTGCCAGAAATGAAAACGTGAGGGAATCGCGGTGCGATGTGCGTTACACGGTTCTGATAAATGAACCGGTGAAAAAAAACGCACCATGCCGGTGCAGGGTGCGTTTCAGTTTTGCACCAACAGGAATGACTGTTAGCGCGGCGCCTCATTTTAGTGCATCAGGCGCTAAGAGACTCTTCATCACGCACGCTGGCGGCCAGCTCTTCGCCCGCCAGCTGCAGCTGGTACATCTGCCAGTAGCGCCCTTGTGCTTCCAGCAGCTCGCGGTGCGTACCGCGCTCCACGGCCTGTCCGCGATGCAACACCAGAATCGTGTCCGCGTCGACGATGGTGGAGAGCCGGTGAGCAATCACCACCAGCGTCGTGTGGTCGCGTACGGCGGCCAGCGCCTGCTGAATCGCCTGCTCGGTTCCAGAATCTATGCTGGCCGTGGCTTCGTCCAGAATCAGCACCTGCGGCGTTTCAATCAGGACGCGCGCCAGCGCCAGGAGCTGTTTTTGCCCCACGGAGAGATTGTTGCCCTGCTCGCCCAGTTTCGTGTTGATCCCGTCGCTGAACCCGCGCGCCAGCTCTGCCAGCTGCACCGTTTCCAGTACCGCCCAAACCTGCGCCTCCGAATAGTCCCTTCCCAGGGTTACGTTGGCGTAGAAGGTATCGGCCAGCACGACCGGATCCTGCTGCACCATCGCAACGCCTTTGCGTAACACCGTGTGGCTGAGCGACGCGAGCGGACGTCCGTCGAGGCGGATTTCGCCTTGCGTGACCGGATAGTAGCCCATCAGCAGGCTGGCGAGCGTGCTTTTACCGCTGCCGGTGTGGCCCACCAGCGCGACGAAACCGCGTGACGGCACATCGAGCGTAATGTCCTGCAGCACCAGACGGTCTTCGCGATAGGCAAACGAGACGTTATCAAAGGTGATAGCCCCGCTTTGCAGAGGTCGCTCGTCATTGCCGTAGGCCTGGCGCGGCCTGTCCATCAGCTCAAAGACGCGCTCACCGGCGACAACCGCCTGTTGCAGCATCGATTGCTGCGTAGTGAGTTCGATCAGCGGCTCGTTAAGGCGTCCAAGATAGCTAATGAAAGCGTACAGCACGCCCACTTCAATCGTACCGTTTGCGCTCAGGCCAAAGAGCATCAGCAGCCCGCACAGCACCAGCGCCGAGAACAGGCTCAGCAGCGGTCGCAGCAGGAAACCGTCCAGGCGCAGCGTCTGCATACGCGCCATATAGTGTGAACGGCTGGCTTCGCCCATGCGCTCGCCAAAGCGCGCCTGCTGGCGGAACTGCTGGATGACGCTCATGCCGTTGATCACTTCGTTGAAGCCATCGTTGATATCGGCCAGATAGGCGCGCACCCGGCGCACAATCGGCGTGCTGTAACGCTGGTAAATCACCATGACGATCAGCACCGCCGGGAAGATCGTTATCGCCACCAGCGCCATGCGCCAGTCGAGGCTGAACATCGCCACCAGCATCGCGCCAATCAGCGCCGCGCTGCGCAGCACGGTTGCCACCACGGTGACGTACAGATCACGGATCACCTCGGTATCGTTGGTCACGCGCGAAATCACCTGCCCGACCGGCTGGGTATCAAATTCGCTGAGCGGCTGGCGAAGCGCCGCGTCCATCACATCGGTACGCAACTGCTGAACAACGCCTACGGCTGCACGGTTAAACAGCAGCGACTGCGCATAGTGCAACCCTGCCGCCGCCAGCTGCAACCCAACGTAGGCCACGCCTAATCCCGCCACCAGCCCGAGCGGCAGGTAGCTTTTGGCGACCATATTGTCGATGAAGTAGCTGATGAGCAGCGGCCCGCTCACTTCGGCAATCGCCGCAATCCAGAGTAAAAGCACAGCAACGGAGAGCGGTTTACGCCACGGCGAGCCGTAGGCCAGCAGACGTTTGAGCGTCGGCCACATCGTTCCGAGCTTACGCATTGGCGGCCTCCTCATCCTGCTCCGGCGCATCATCCAGCGCCGCCTCAAGCTGCTGATAACGGTACATATCGCGATACCAGCCCGGCTGCTCTGCCAGCGCGTCATGCTGCCCGCGCTGGGCAATATGGCCGTGCTGCAAAACCAGAATTTCGCTGGCTTCGGTGAGCGCTGACAAACGGTGGGCACTGATAATTATCGTGCGTCCGTCGCCCCACTGGCGCAGGTTATGCAGGATCTGATGCTCGGTACGGCCGTCCACGGCGGAGAGCGCATCGTCCAGAATCAGGATCTCGGCATTGAGCAGCAGCGCGCGGGCAATGGAGATACGCTGTTTTTGCCCGCCGGACAGCATGACGCCGCGTTCCCCGACTTCGGTGTCGTAGCCCTGCGGCAGGCGCAAAATATCATCATGTACGCTGGCTAAACGCGCCACATGCTCGATCTCTTCCTGCGTTGCTGCCGGGCAACCAAGCGCGATGTTGTTCGCCACGGTGTCAGAAAAAAGAAACGGCGTCTGGCTGACAACCGCCAGGCGACCACGCCACTCATCCAGCAGCAGGCTGGTGAGCGGAATATCATGGAAGCGAATATCGCCCTCGGTGACGTCAAAGTGGCGCTGGAGCAGCGACAGCACGGTGCTTTTACCGGATCCCGTCGGGCCGCAGATGCCGAGCATCTGGCCCGGCTGAAGGGTAAAACTGACGTTCTCCAGCACCGGATGTTCCGTTTGCGGATAGATAAACTTGCGGACGTCGACTTTCATGACGCCGCGTCCTTCCGGCAACGCTTCGCTGCCGTCATTGACCACCGGCGCTTCGGCCAGCATGGCGCGAATACGGCTGTAGGCGGCGCTGCCGCGCTCCACGATGTTAAACATCCAGGCCAGCGCCAGCATCGGCCAGATCATCAGCCCCAGATACATGGCAAAGCTGGTCAACTGGCCCAGGGTGAGCGTGCCCTGCACCACCATCCAGCTACCGCCGCCAATCGCCAGCATATTTGCCATGCCAATTGCGATATAAATCGTTGGATCAAATCGCGCGTCAATACGCGCGACGCGCATGTTTTTCGCCCCCGTGTCGGCCGCATCGGCGGCAAACAGCGCGGACTGCCGGTCTTCCAGACCAAACGCTTTAATCATGCGGATGCTGGTCATGCTCTCCTGGGTGCGATCGTTCAGCGACGAAAACGCCGCCTGCGCCAGCTTGAAGCGCTCGTGCAGCTGTTCGCCGTAGCGATTGATCGCCAGCGCCATGAGCGGCATCGGCAGCAGCGCCAGCAGGGTCAGCTGCCAGCTGATCTGCGTTGACATGACGATCAGCACCGCGCAGCCCATTACCAGCGAGTCCACCAGCGTCAGCACCCCTTCCCCGGCGGCAAAGACCACGCGATCGACGTCGTTAGTCGCGCGCGCGATAAGATCCCCGGTGCGATGGCGCAGATAAAATTCGGGATGCTGTCGACTCAGCTGGCGATAAAAATCTTCACGCAGCTCAACGGCCAGCTGATAGGACGCACCAAACAGCAGCACGCGCCAGACGTAGCGCAGCAGATAAACAATGACCGCCGTCAGCACCAGCGTGCCAACCCACATCAACACCCGTGCGGTGGTGTAATGCTGTTCGGTGACGCCATCCACGACGTAGCCCACCACTTTCGGCGGGATCAGCTGCAGGATAGCAATGATAATAAGCAGGGCGACTGCACCGAGGTAGCGTTGCCACTCCCGACGAAAGTACCAGCTTAATTGGGCAAATAATCGCACGCGGTTTGTTCCTGAAGGTATTTTACGAAGTTATTCAATGGGTAATGCTGTGGTGTATTTAATCTGTTCCATAGCGAAGCTTGAGGTGACGTCCGATAACCCCGGCACGCTGTTCACCAGCCGCTTGTAGAAGTCATCATAACGCTTCATGTCGGCCACCTGGACGCGCATCAGGTAATCGTACTCGCCGGCCATACGCCAGAAACCGAGCACTTCGGGCATCTCAGACACCTGGGTAACGAAGCGGCAATACCACTCGCTGCTGTGATGCTGGGTTTTTATCAGCACAAATGCCGTCAACCCAAGCCCCAGTTTTTCAGGATCTAACAGCGCGACGCGCCCCAGAAGAATACCGTCATCTTCCAGCTTCTTAAGCCGCTTCCAGCACGGGGTGGTGGTCAGATTAACGGCATCCGCCAGCGCCTGCAAAGAGAGGGTACAGTCACTTTGCAGCAATGAAAGGAGCTTGCGGTCAATTTTATCTAGCATACCCACCTCACAGAGAAAATTTTTCTCCCTTAATTCTATTTTAAAGGCCAGATAGCAACAATTTTTTCTGTGCTTTTCGCTATGCTAGGCACAAAATGACAAACGGATAACGACGATGAATAGCACCTGGGTTAAACATGCGATCAGCGAAATCAATGCCGACTATCAGCGCTCGGCGGATACGCACCTGATTCGCCTTTCCCTGCCGGGATTTGACGGCATTCAGCTCTATCTGAAAGATGAAAGCACCCATCCTACCGGCAGCCTGAAGCATCGCCTGGCGCGCTCGCTGTTTTTATACGGTTTATGTAACGGCTGGATTAAAGAAGGCACCACCATCATTGAATCCTCTTCCGGTTCAACGGCGGTGTCCGAAGCCTATTTCGCCCGCCTGCTGGGCCTGCCGTTTATTGCGGTGATGCCCTCCTGCACCGCAAAACGCAAAATCGAACAGATCGAATTTTACGGCGGTCGCTGCCACTTTGTGGAAAGCGCCTGCGAAATCTACGCCGCCTCCGAAATGCTGGCTCGTGAGCTGAACGGCCACTATATGGACCAGTTCACCTTCGCCGAGCGCGCAACGGACTGGCGCGGGAATAACAACATTGCCGACAGTATCTTCCGCCAGATGACCCACGAACCGCATCCGGTTCCGTCCTATATTGTGATGAGCGCCGGTACCGGCGGCACGTCAGCCACGATCGGACGCTATATCCGCTGCCAGGGTTACGATACCCAGCTGATGGTAGTTGACCCGCAGAACTCCGTGTTCCTCGACTACTGGCAAAACCGCGATGCCGGTCTGCGCAGCCCGGTGGGGAGTAAGATTGAAGGGATTGGCCGTCCGCGGGTTGAGCCCTCTTTCATCCCCGACGTTGTGGACGAGATGATGCGCGTGCCGGATGCCGCCAGCGTGGCAACGGCGCACTGGCTAGAAACGCAGCTGGGCCGCAAAGTGGGCGCCTCGACAGGCACCAATATGTGGGGCGCGCTGCAGCTTGCCGCACGTATGCGCGAAGCGGGACGCACCGGTTCCATCGTCACGCTGCTGTGCGACAGCGGCGAGCGTTATCTCGAGACCTACTACAATGCGGAGTGGGTGCAGGCCAACATCGGTGATATCGCCCCCTGGAAGGCGCAGATTGCTCAACTGCTGAAATAAAAAAAGCCAGACCGAAGTCTGGCTTGCTGGAAGGGTCTCACTATTCGGGGGAATATGGGAGGTTGTTATTGTCCAGCCAATGCGTCAAAAAATGGGACACTGCTTCATTACGGCAGTGACCGATAACCGGCAGATGGGGAAGTTCTGCTTTCAGCTGCGCCATCGCATTCCCCATGATCAGACCGCGACCTACGCTACCCAGCATTTCGCGGTCGTTCATGGCGTCACCGAACGCCATACACTCCTGCAGCGTTAATCCCAGATGGTCGCTCAGCACCGCCAGAGCGGAACCTTTATTGCAGCCCACCGGCAGTACTTCCAGGCAATCCACCGCCGAGAAGGTCAGGTGCGCCCGGTCGCCCAGCGCCTCATTCAGTTGGATCCGTAAGCGACAGAGATCGTCGTGATCGCCGCAGAAGCAGATCTTGGTCACCGCATGGGCGGGGATCCGGCGCAGATCGATAAGCTGGTATTTAAAACCGCTATACACATGCGCGTGCAATAATTCCGGGATGTCGCTTCCGGTAAACCAGCCCCGATCGTTAAAGACGTGGATGCTGGCCTGCGTATCCCAGGTACTGTGCAGCACGATATCCGCCACTTCCGGGTTGAGATCCTGTCGGTACAGCACATCGCCTTCTACAGAGTGAATTCGCGTCCCGTTGCCGGTGATCAGAAAGGCATCGAGGGCAAACGCACCCAGCAAATGGCGCATTTCCAGAACATGACGCCCGGTGGCAAACGTCAGGGTGACATTACGCTCGTGCAGGCGCTTCAGCGTGTTCAGGGTTTTCTCCCCTAAACGGTGATCCGGCATTAACAGCGTACCGTCCATATCAAATGCAGCGAGCCGAGCCATGATTACTCCCGAAATGTGATGCGGTTAACTTGTGCATCAGTATCGTGTGAGATATACGGAAGTAATAGTGAATAGATGAAAATTATTGTTCCGGGTTTCTTATGCGCCAGCTTAACCGTCTTAACCAGTATCAACGCCTGTGGCAACCTTCCGCTGGCGCGCCGCAGCAGGTAACCGTAAATGAACTTGCCAGCCGCTGCTTTTGTAGCGAGCGACATGTCCGTACTCTGCTGCGTCAGGCCCAGGAGGCGGGCTGGCTGACCTGGCGCGCGCAGTCCGGGCGTGGAAGGCGCGGTGCGCTGACGTTTCACGTCACTCCGGAATCACTGCGCAATACGATGATGGAAGAAGCGCTAAAAAGCGGGCAGCAGCATAACGCCCTCGAGCTGGCGCAGCTTGCTCCCGAAGATTTGCGTGCGCTGCTGCACCCGTTTTTGGGTGGGCAGTGGCAAAACGACACGCCGACGCTGCGCATCCCCTACTACCGCTCACTGGAGCCGCTTCAGCCGGGCTTTTTACCGGGTCGGGCAGAGCAGCATCTGGCAGGGCAAGTCTTCTCAGGTTTGACGCGATTTCACGGCAACAGCAGTGAGCCGACGGGCGATCTGGCGCATCACTGGGATGTGTCGGATGATGGGCTGCGCTGGCATTTCTACATTCGCTCCACGCTGCACTGGCATAACGGCGATAAAATTGAAACGGCGCATCTCCAGCGGAGCCTGACCGCGCTGTTGACGCTTCCCGCCCTGCGCACCCTGTTTCAGAGCGTCCTCTGTATCGAAACAACGCATCCGCAGTGCCTGACGTTTACGCTGCATCATCCGGACTACTGGCTGCCGCACAGGCTGGCAACCTACTGTAGCCGTCTGGCGCATCCCGACCATTCGACGATTGGCAGCGGCCCCTTTCGGCTGGTCGCCTTTGAACCCGACCTGGTTCGTCTGGAAAGCCATGAGCAGTACCACCTGAGCCATCCGCTGCTCAAAGCCATCGAATACTGGATCACACCCCAGCTTTTTGATCACAGGTTGGGTACCAGCTGCCGTCACCCGGTGCAAATCGCGATTGGTGAGGCCGACGAGCTGGAAAGTCTGCGGCTGGTAAGCAGCAGCACCAGCCTGGGGTTCTGTTACCTCACGCTAAAACAGAGCGCACGCCTGAGTGAGAACCAGGCAAAGCGGCTGATTAATATCATTCATCACTCCAGGCTTCTCCACACGCTTCCGCTAAACGAAGGGCTCATCACCCCCACCGGGGAACTGCTTCCCGGCTGGACAATCCCCGACTGGACTGATTTAACCGATGTTGCCCTGCCTGAAGCACTGACGCTGGTTTACCATCTTCCCGTTGAGCTTCACACCATGGCCAGCCAGTTGAAGACGTACCTGGCGCTACAGGGGTGTGAGCTGACCGTCATCTTTCATGACGCCAAGACGTGGGACGGATGCCAGCAGCTTGCCGAAGCAGACATCATGATGGGCGACAGGCTGATTGGCGAAGCGCCAGCGTATACGCTTGAGCAGTGGCTGCGCTGCGATACGCTTTGGCCACACGTGTTAAGCGCACCGGCGTACGCCCATTTGCAAGCCACGCTGGATGCGGTACAGACTCAGGCCGAAGCTCGGGATCGGCACGCGGGCCTGAAGGCCATTTTTAGCCGATTAATGGAAAATGCAGTGCTGACGCCGCTCTTTAATTATCAGTATCAGATCAGCGCGCCGCCGGGCGTGAATGGGATTCGCCTCAACACCCGCGGCTGGTTTGATTTTACCGAAGCCTGGCTGCCCGCCCCCAAATCGTGAAGAAGCTGGTCGCCGCCACAGGCAGACGGTAACATAACGTTTTTACCGTAACAGTCGAGATGATTTATGAAACGTGCCGTCGTCGTGTTCAGCGGAGGACAAGACTCTACTACCTGCCTGGTCCAGGCTCTTCATCAGTACGATGAAGTTCACTGTGTCACTTTCGATTATGGTCAGCGCCATCGCGCTGAGATCGACGTTGCCCGTGAACTGGCCCTGAAACTGGGCGCACGCGCGCACAAGGTGCTGGACGTTACGCTGTTAAATGAACTGGCCGTGAGTAGCCTCACCCGGGACAGTATTCCCGTCCCGGACTACGAACCCGATGCCAGCGGCATTCCGAATACCTTCGTGCCGGGCCGCAATATTCTGTTCCTCACCCTGACGGCAATTTATGCCTACCAGGTAAAAGCCGAAGCCGTGATCACGGGCGTGTGTGAAACAGACTTCTCCGGCTACCCGGACTGTCGTGATGAGTTCGTGAAGGCGTTAAATCACGCCGTCAATCTGGGGATGGCGAAAGAGACGCGCTTTGAAACCCCGCTGATGTGGCTGGATAAAGCCGAAACCTGGGCGCTGGCCGACTACTGGGGCAAGCTGGACCTGGTTCGCAGCGAAACCCTCACCTGCTACAACGGCATTAAAGGCGACGGTTGCGGCCAGTGCGCCGCCTGTAATCTGCGCGCTAACGGGCTGAACCACTATCTTGCCGATAAAGCCGGCGTGATGGCCGCAATGCAGAAAAAAACCGGGCTTAAATAGGGCGACCTGACCGTGCTGTCGCATAACAGGTTTCGACAGCACGGGTAAGCCTGAACCTGGGTTACACGATCATCAGTTCCAGCTTTTCGCGCAATTCCCCTTCCAGCGGCAGCGCTTTCTGCGTTTTCAGATCGATACAGACAAAGGTGATCAACGCATCAGCCACCACCTGCCCTTCGGGATCGAGCGTAACCACCTGGCTTAACACGCCGCTTTTGCCATTGATCTGCTGCACCTGGCTGGTCACCGTGAGCACATCGCCCAACACGGCAGGGCGACGGTAGTTGATATTGATATTGACGACCACGAACGCGATGTTGTGCGCGGTCATCCACTGAAAGCTTTCGCTGTTTTCCAGCCCGTCCCAGCGCGCTTCCTCAAGAAACTCCAGGTAGCGGGCATTGTTCACATGCTGGTAAACGTCGAGGTGAAAACCGCGTACTTTTATTTTTGTCTGCATAGCGCAATAGCCTTTACTGTTATTGTAGGATGAGAGGTCATAACTGGTATGACCTCTTTATCCTGGCAAAATTTTGCCGCTGTGCAAGTAATTGTGAGATTACAACGTCAGGTGTGCGAGGTTGCGCTCAACCAGCGCGCTCCCCATGCCGGGAACCTGCTTGAGATCGTCGACCGTTTTGAAAGGACCATACTCTTCACGATAGCTTACGATGGCCTGCGCTTTTTTCAGCCCGACGCCATTCATCACGCGGGCCAGCTCTTCCGCAGAGGCCGAATTGATGCTGACTCGCGTACCGTCATCATCCACGTTTTTACCAACGTCAGCCGCTTTGGTTTGCCCCTGCCCCGGCGCTGCGGTGTCGTTTTTACTCTGTACCGCCTGTGGTTTAGCGGCAGGTGTCGCCGCCAGTGCGCCCGCGTTCAGCCCGGTGGTGGCAATAGCCAGCGTAATAAACAGTGCTTTGATTCCACATTTCATGCTGTTATCTCCTTGTTTGTAGACAGCCACGTCACGATAGCCGCCCGATAAAAGAGGCACAAACAGCAGAGTGCAGAAATGGAAAAGGCCGCGAAAGCGGCCTTTAGTTATTGCAGAGCGTTGCGAAAATCTGCGAGCAGATACGTAATTATTGCTGCTGAGTAATGATATCGCCCAGCTTAATTTTGGCCTCTTTACGCAGGTTGCTCATCATGGCTTCGAAGGCAATCTGGGCATTGTTCTGGGTAATCCCCTGGACCATCGCCTTCTTCTGCGCGTCTGGCAGAGTGCCGGCTTTCACTTCATCCAGCGCCAGCAGAACGACGTTACCCTGCATATCGGTAGTGGTGCCGAAGCTTGGCTTGTCTTTCGCCGGCAGAGTCAGGCCAAACGCGGCCTGGCTGATAGGGTCCTGACCAGTACGGCTCAGCGTTTTCGCTTCACCGAAGCTCAGGCCAGCCGCTTTCAGCGCGTCCTGTTTACCCGCTTTCAGATCGGCCAGAATCTTCTCAGCATCCAGTTTCGCCTGCTGTTCCGCTTTGTTGTGCTTAACCTGAGCGACGACCTGATCCTTCACTTCCGCCAGCGGTTTGACCGCTTCTGGCTTGTGCTCGCTGACGCGCAACACAAACGCACGATCGCCATCGACGGTAATGATGTCTGAGTTACTGCCCGGCGTGCCGTTCTCACCAACCAGACCACCGTTGAAGATGGCATCAGAAACCGGTTTGAAGTTCAGCTCTTCCGGCAGGTTGTCACGACCAAACCAGCCCGTCTCAACCGCTTTCACCCCAGCCGCCTGCTCGGCACCCGCCAGAGATTCGTTGTCGTTGCTGGCAGCATCACTCACTTTCTGCTGCAGCGCATAGTAGGCATCCAGCGCTTTTTCCTGCTTCACTTTTGCCGCGATATCGTCACGAACCTCAGCCAGCGGCTTGGTTTTCGCCGCGGTGATGTCGTCCAGACGCACGACCAGGAAACCTACGGAGGATTTAATGACGCCAGACAGTTGGCCTTTCTCTTTCAGACCGGCATTTTTCAGCTCGTCCGGCGTGGTCGCGTCTTCCAGCCAGCCCATATCGCCACCGTTTTTCGCAGAGATAATGTCGGTGGATTTCGCTTTCGCGACGGTCGCAAAATCAGCGCCTTTGTTCAGCTCATCCAGTACCGCTTTGGCATCCGCCTCGGTTTTGGTCTGAATCACGCTGTAGCGGTTACGCTGCGGCTGTGTGAACTGATCCTGATGTTGGTCGTAGTAAGACTGGATTTCCGCGTCAGACGCGCTTTCCTGCAGCGCAGCCGCATCCAGCTTGATGTAGCTCACGCGGAACTGTTCTGGAGAAACAAAGGTATTCTTGTTCTGCTCGTACCAGGCGTTAATGTCAGCGTCGCTCACCTGCTGTTTCGCCGCCAGGGCGTTAACATCAATGGTCGCTTCACGTACAACGCGCTGCTGCGCCACCAGCGCAGCCAGTTCATCCGTTTCGCCTTTAAGCATGAAATCGGTGCCAACAACGGCATTGATGAGCTGCTGGGTGGTCAGTTGGTTACGCAGCGCCTGCGCGTACTGATCGGCCGTCATCCCCATCTGGTTGACGATGCTGTTGTAACGCGCGTTGTCGAATTTACCGTTAGACTGGAAGGCTTGCGTAGAGAAGATGGCTTTTTTCACCTGCTCATCGCTAATGCCAAGGCCGAGTTTTTTGGCATACTGATCCAGCAGCGCTTCGTCGATAAGACGGTTCAGCGTCTGCTGACGCAGGGTCTTCATATACCCTTCGTTTGCTGCCAGTTCAGAGAATTGGTCGCCCAGCTGTTGCTGCATACGGTTACGTTCACCGGCAAAAGCATTCTCGAATTGGCCGCGGCTGATCTCCTGGCCATTCACTTTTGCGGCATAGTTCGCGCCACCGCCAATAAGGTAACTGCTCACGCCGGTCAATATGAACGACACGATAATGATACCGAAAATAATCTTGAGCACGAGACTGTTAGCAGCCGTGCGTAAGCTGTCCATCATGGTGTAACAACACTCCGCTGTAGGTGACTGGTTACCTGACGCTGACGGAAAATCCTGCCCGTCGCGCGTAAAGTCGTATTGTGACAAGAAAACGGGGCGATTGTCAGCCCACAACTCGCATAAACTCGCACAAATCAGGTCTGGACAAACAAAAAAGGCACATCAAACGATGCGCCCTTGTACTATCCGGCTTCCCTGAAACGGGAAAGCAATCAGTTTACTGCGTCTTTCAGCGCTTTACCTGCACGGAAACCCGGCACTTTAGCGGCAGCAATGGTGATCTCTTTACCGGTCTGAGGGTTGCGGCCAGTACGGGCAGCACGCTCTTTAACAGCAAAAGTACCGAAGCCTACCAGTGCAACGTCGTCCCCAGCCTGCAGAGATTCAGTAACAGAAGCAATTAATGCATCTAACGCACGTCCAGCTGCAGCTTTAGAAATATCAGCACCAGCAGCAATTTTGTCAATCAGTTGAGATTTATTCACTGTTCTCTTCCTCTCTTTATAATTTATATCGCGCCTGAATCCTTCACAACGCGACCGCGCAGCAGTTATATCAGGCCTGCCATGACCTTACAACACCCGTTGTTGATGGCTGACCTAATCAGCAATCTAAATTAGCTATACAAAAAAAGGCTGGCAAGTGCGAAATGACTTACCAGCCTTGTTTTTATTGACGCTCTTTGCGCGAGGTCACTATTTTGCGGTTACAACCTGCATTCCGGACGGTTCATTCTGCAATGCGAGACTAAGTACTTCCTCAATTCGCTTAACAGGATGGATCTGCAGGTCGGCAATCACGTTGTCCGGAATCTCTTCCAGATCGCGTTTGTTTTCGTAAGGGATCAATACGGTTTTGATCCCACCACGATGCGCCGCCAGCAGTTTTTCTTTTAAGCCACCGATTGGCAGAACCTGACCGCGCAGGGTGATTTCACCGGTCATTGCCACATCAGCACGCACCGGGTTACCTGTCAGGCAAGAAACCAGAGCGGTACACATGGCAATACCCGCGCTTGGACCATCTTTCGGCGTCGCCCCTTCAGGTACGTGTACGTGGATGTCGCGTTTTTCGTAGAAATCCGGGTTGATACCCAGTTTCTCCGCGCGCGCGCGCACCACGGTCAGCGCCGCCTGAATGGACTCCTGCATCACTTCACCCAGCGAGCCGGTATAGGTCAGCTTGCCTTTACCCGGTACACAGGCGGTTTCGATGGTCAGCAGATCGCCGCCCACTTCCGTCCATGCCAGACCGGTGACCTGGCCAACGCGGTTTTCGTTATCCGCGCGACCATAGTCGAAGCGTTGAACGCCGAGATAGGCATGCAGGTTATCACCATTAATCGTGATGTGTTTCAGGCTCTTATCCAGCAACAGCTGTTTCACCGCCTTACGGCACAGTTTAGAGATTTCACGCTCAAGGCTACGCACGCCCGCTTCACGGGTGTAGTAGCGGATGATGCCAATAATCGCGCTGTCCTCGACGGTCAGCTCGTTGGCTTTCAGCGCGTTACGCTCAATCTGTTTCGGCAGCAGGTGCTGTTTCGCGATGTTCAGCTTCTCGTCTTCGGTATAGCCGGAGAGACGGATCACTTCCATACGGTCCAGCAGCGGCGCCGGAATGTTCATGGAGTTCGACGTCGCCACGAACATCACGTCGCTCAGGTCGTAGTCCACTTCCAGGTAGTGATCGCTGAACGCCACGTTCTGTTCTGGATCAAGCACTTCCAGCAGCGCAGACGCAGGGTCACCACGCATGTCCGACGACATTTTGTCGATCTCATCGAGCAGGAACAGCGGGTTTTTAACGCCCACTTTCGCCATCTTCTGGATCAGTTTACCCGGCATAGAACCGATGTAGGTACGGCGGTGACCGCGGATTTCCGCTTCATCGCGTACGCCGCCCAGCGCCATACGGATATACTTACGTCCGGTCGCTTTAGCGATGGACTGGCCCAGAGAGGTTTTACCCACCCCCGGCGGTCCTACCAGGCACAGAATCGGGCCTTTAATTTTATTCACACGACTCTGTACCGCAAGGTACTCAAGAATGCGGTCTTTCACACGTTCCAGGCCGTAGTGGTCGGTATCCAGGATCTCCTGTGCCTGACGCAGGTCTTTTTTGACCTTGCTGCGGGCGTTCCAAGGAACCTGTACCATCCACTCAATGTAGCCGCGAACCACGGTCGCTTCAGCCGACATCGGAGACATCATTTTCAGCTTCTGCAGTTCTGCTTCCGCTTTCTCTTTCGCCTCTTTCGGCATCTTCGCCGCGTCGATCTTGCGCTTCAGCGCTTCGTTTTCGTCCGGCGCGTCGTCCATCTCGCCCAGCTCTTTCTGAATGGCCTTCATTTGCTCATTCAGATAGTACTCACGCTGAGATTTCTCCATCTGCTTTTTGACGCGGTTGCGAATGCGCTTCTCAACCTGCAGCAGATCGATTTCAGACTCCATCATCGCCATCAGGTATTCCAGACGTTCGTTAACGTCGGACATTTCCAGCACGGACTGTTTGTCAGCCAGTTTCAGCGGCATGTGTGCAGCGATGGTGTCCGCCAGACGTGCAGGATCGTCGATGCTGTTCAGCGACGTCAGCACTTCTGGTGGGATTTTCTTGTTCAGCTTGATATAGCCTTCAAACTGGCTAATCGCGGTGCGAACCAGCACTTCCTGTTCGCGCTCATCAAGTTCAGGCGAATCAAGGTACTCTGCCTTCGCAGAGAAGTGTTCGCCGTCGTCTGACAGAGTGGTAATACGCGCACGCTGCAGGCCTTCTACCAGCACCTTCACGGTGCCGTCAGGCAGCTTCAGCATCTGCAAAATAGAGGCCACGGTCCCGACGGTGAAAAGATCGTTTACACCCGGCTCATCCGTTGATGCTTCTTTCTGCGCCACCAGCATGATTTTTTTATCATGATCCATAGCGGCTTCGAGGCAACGGATAGATTTTTCCCGCCCTACAAATAAGGGTATGACCATGTGCGGATAAACCACCACATCGCGCAACGGCAATACGGGGATTTCAATGCGTTCAGAACGCTCAGGATTCATAGAGCTCTCTCTTAGTTAGTGTCCGCCAGGTAAGCTGGTCATGTCACTGTGCTTCACATAACCATTAACATGTATCCAGTATATGGGGATGTTTCCCACACATTCAACGCTATGAATACGGAAAAAGTAAAGGGGAGATAAAATCCCCCCTTTTTGATTAACTGCTTGTATGATTTGGTGAATTATTCGCCAGATGCCTGCTGGGCTTCCGGTTTGCCGTAAATCAGCAGCGGTTTGGTTTGACCGCTGATGACCGACTCGTCAATCACCACTTTCTCAACGTCTTCCATCGACGGCAGATCGTACATGGTGTCGAGCAGTGCCGCTTCAACGATAGAACGCAGGCCACGCGCGCCGGTTTTGCGGCTCATTGCTTTTTTGGCAATCGCATCCAGCGCTTCGTCGCGGAATTCCAGATCAACCCCTTCCAGATTGAACAGCGCCTGATACTGCTTGGTCAGCGCATTTTTCGGCTCTTTCAGGATCTGGATCAGCGCCTCTTCACTCAGCTCATTCAGCGTAGCCACAACCGGCAGACGACCGATGAATTCAGGGATCAGACCGAATTTGATCAGATCTTCTGGTTCAACCTGTGCCAGGAGCTCGCCTTCGTTCGGTTTTTCGGATGTGGATTTCACCGTTGCGCCAAAACCAATGCCGGAGCCGGTTTCAACACGGTGGGAGATGACTTTATCCAGACCAGCAAAGGCACCGCCACAGATGAACAGGATCTTGGAGGTATCAACCTGCAGGAACTCCTGCTGCGGATGTTTACGACCACCCTGTGGCGGAACGGCGGCAACCGTACCTTCGATCAGCTTCAGCAGTGCCTGCTGTACGCCTTCACCCGATACGTCACGAGTGATGGACGGGTTGTCGGATTTACGGGAGATCTTGTCGATCTCATCGATGTAAACAATCCCGCGCTGGGCTTTCTGTACGTCGTAATCGCACTTCTGCAGCAGTTTCTGGATGATGTTTTCGACGTCCTCACCCACGTAACCGGCTTCGGTCAGGGTGGTGGCATCCGCCATGGTGAACGGAACATCAAGCAGACGCGCCAGGGTTTCAGCCAGCAGCGTTTTACCGGAACCGGTTGGGCCGATGAGCAGAATGTTACTTTTACCCAGTTCCACGCCATTGCTGGTATCGCCGTTACGCAGGCGTTTGTAGTGGTTATAGACCGCTACCGCCAGCACTTTCTTGGCCTGCTCCTGGCCGATGACGTAGTCGTCAAGGTGATGACGAATTTCATGCGGCGTTGGCAGCGCGCTGCGCTCACGGTGCGGTGCGACTTCTTTAATCTCTTCGCGAATGATGTCGTTACATAAATCGACGCATTCGTCGCAGATATACACGGACGGCCCGGCAATCAGTTTACGCACTTCATGCTGGCTTTTGCCGCAAAAAGAGCAGTACAGCAGTTTGCCCGAACCATCTTTGCGTTTATCTGTCATGAGTCCAAACCTCTTTTTAAGTTCTTTGTGCCGCACATGACGACGCAAATGCCATTCTAAGACGCAAGCTGCATCAAGCAGCGTGCCGCCCTACCTTAGTATAGCGGCACACTCGCGTCGCGGGCATCAATTACGATGGGTCAACACGGAGTCGACTAAGCCGTACTCAACTGCCTCTGAAGCAGAGAGGAAGCGATCGCGCTCGGTATCGCGCTCGATCTGCTCGAGAGGTTGACCCGTATGCTGCGCCATAAGTTCATTCATGCGCGCTTTTACTTTCAGGATTTCGCGGGCGTGGATTTCGATATCCGTCGCCTGCCCCTGGTAACCGCCCAGCGGCTGGTGAATCATCACGCGGGAATTCGGCAAGCAGAATCGCTTACCCTTCGCCCCTGCAGTTAACAGGAACGCGCCCATAGATGCGGCCTGACCCATACAGATCGTGCTGACATCCGGTTTGATGAATTGCATGGTGTCATAAATGGACATCCCTGCGGTAATCACGCCACCCGGGGAATTAATGTACAGGTAAATGTCTTTTTCCGGGTTTTCCGCTTCCAGAAACAGCATCTGCGCCACGATCAGGTTAGCCATGTGGTCTTCCACCTGGCCGGTCAGAAAGATAACGCGTTCCTTGAGCAGACGGGAATAGATATCAAAAGAACGCTCACCACGTGAGGTCTGTTCAATAACCATTGGCACCAGAGCCATATGGGGTGCAAAGTTATCTCGTTCGCCACTGTATGACATTTCCGTCTCCTGGATCAAAATTGAAAACACCTGCTGTACTGATTGTAACCTTACGGACGGATTATCAGCCAGTCTCATTCATCATGATTACGTACTTATGGGGTTCACAGTGCCCTATTTCAAGCATAACAACCTTTTGTTGTTACGCTAACACCGAAAGGGCGTTTTAGCACTCTTCCTGGGCTCTGGCTGTGATAAAAAAAACCCGCTGCCGCAAGGCAACGGGTTTTCTGTTCAAACTTTAAACCGTTGGGGCGAAATTACGCCTGCTGGTTCATCAGTTCGTTGAAAGAGGTCGCTTTTTCGGTCACTTTCGCTTTCGCCAGTACCGCTTCAACAGCCTGCTCTTCCAGGGCAACGTTGCGCATGTTGTCCATCAGCTCTTTGTTCTTACCGTAGAACTCGATCACTTCTGATGGATCTTCGTATGCAGAAGCCATCTCTTCGATCAGGCCTTTCACACGCTCTTCGTCAGCTTTCAGCTCGTGGGTACGAATCACTTCGCCCAGCAGCAGGCCAACCACAACGCGGCGTTTTGCCTGCTCTTCGAACAGCTCGCGTGGCAGTTCCATCGCTTGCTGCTGGTTGCCACCGAAACGCTGTGCAGCCTGACGGCGCAGAACGTCGATTTCGCTGTCGATCAGGGCAGCAGGAACGTCGATTTCGTTGGCTTTCACCAGACCTTCGATCGCCTGAGACTTCACGCGGTTACGCACAGCACCGTTCAGCTCGCGCTCCATGTTTTTACGCACTTCGGTACGCAGGCCAGCAACAGAACCGTCTTCCACGCCGAAACGTTTGATGAACTCTTCAGTCAGTTCTGGCAGTTCGCGCTCTTCCACTTTCTTCAGGTTGATGACGAACTTCGCTGCTTTACCTTTCAGGTTTTCAGCGTGGTACTCTTCCGGGAAGGTCACGTCGATGGTGAACTCTTCGCCAGCCTTGTGGCCTTTGATACCGTCTTCGAAGCCTGGGATCATACGACCCTGGCCCATTGCCAGTACGAAGTCAGACGCTTTGCCGCCTTCGAACTCTTCGCCGTCTACAGAACCGGTGAAGTCGATGGTTACGCGGTCTTCCGCGTCAACAGCGCCTTCTTTCTCTTTCCAGTTCGCCTGCTGCTTACGCAGGGTGTCCAGCATGCCGTCAACGTCTTCGTCAGTCACGGAGACAATCGGTTTTTCAACTTCGATAGATTCCAGACCTTTCAGCTCAACTTCCGGATACACTTCAAACTCTACGGAGTAGGTGAAGTCTTCGCCCAGTTTGTATTCGCCTGGAACGTAGTTTGGCGCACCGGCCGGATTGATTTTTTCTTTGATGATCGCATCGATAAAGTTGCGGCTCATCAGTTCACCCAGCACATCCTGACGCACGGAAGCGCCATAACGCTGAGCAACAACATTCATTGGTACTTTGCCCTTACGGAAGCCGTCAATACGTACTTTTTTTGCTACGTTGACCAGCTCGCTTTTCACAGCAGTTTCGATGCTGTCAGCAGCGATAGTAATCGTTACACGGCGGCCAAGGCCTTGAGTGGTTTCAACTGAAACTTGCATCTTGTTACCTCAAAAAAATCACAGTGCTCGGTCAACTCTGAATCTGTCTGTTATACCGGGATGCTCTCTTAGTGCAGATTCACATTCCCTGTCGCCAGAATCATCCCGAAGACATTCAATAAGACGCGGCATTATAGCGGCATCACTTAGGTGAGTCGAGAACGGTTGGGGCATGTTGCTGCGGCTTTTTTCACACTTTAAGGCTATTTTTAGCCTTAAAATCGCACCATCCGCTCAAAACTCAGACAAAACAAAACGGCCCGAAGGCCGTTTTGAGGAAATCTGTAAGCAACATACTGGAAAAGCTCCAGCCGTTGCAAATCCGATTTATCAGGCGATAGTGCCTGCACCGCGACAGGGCGGCGATGCGAAAACCGTATCCTGCAAGCCTTCCCATTCCTTAATGGTATAGGTATGCAGTGCCAGCGCATGCACGGTCGTGGAGAGCTCTTCCGTCAAGGTGCTGTAGATCAAGCGATGTCGGTTCAGGAAACGTTCTCCCGTGAAACGATCGCTAACCAGAACCACTTTAAAGTGGCTTTCAGAACCTGCCGGTACGTTATGACGATAGCTTTCGTCGACGACTTCGAGGAACACAGGGTTGAACGCTGCCCTTAATTTATCTTCTATATGCTCACGTATCATCATGAAATTACTCCTCCGACAACGCCAGGATGTCACCCATCCCTTTAAATATTAGCCGCTTTTACCGTTTCCATTACACATTGACAACAAATATTTAGCTTTCGTCCGATTTTCTCATTCAAACGAATGAAGTTAACTGTGAGGCTCATACCTTTTATCATCCGTGAAAGGAGAAAATGAGTGAGCTGGTCAGTTTTCAGACAAGACGATGAATTTACATGCGTTGACCACTTCCCCTGACCGTTGGCGATGTTATGATGGCGGCAATTTTTCTCTCTATTATGCTTACGATTCGTGAGAACTTAAAAATGTTAAAAAAACTCTTCTTTCCATTGGTAGCCCTTTTTATGCTGGCAGGCTGTGCTACCCCGCCTACCACCATTGATGTCTCACCAAAAATCACCCTGCCTCAGCAGGACCCAAGCCTGATGGGCGTCACCGTGAGCATTAACGGTGCCGATCAGCGTCAGGATCAGGCGCTGGCAAAAGTGACCCGCGATAACCAGCAGGTGACGCTCACCGCGTCCCGTGACCTGCGCTTCCTGCTGCAGGAAGTGCTGGAGAAACAAATGACCGCTCGCGGCTATATGATCGGCCCAAGCGGTGCAGTTGATCTGCAGATCATCGTCAACAACCTGTACGCTGACGTGTCACAGGGCAACGTGCGCTACAACATCGCCACCAAAGCGGATATCGCCATCATTGCCACCGCGAAGAATGGCAACAAGATGACCAAAAACTACCGCGCGAGCTACTCTGTTGAAGGTGCGTTCCAGGCATCCAACCAGAACATTGCTAACGCCGTTAACAGCGTGCTGACCGATACCATCGCCGATATGGCGCAGGACACCAGCATCCACGACTTTATCAAGCAGAACGCACGTTAATCCTGCTCACTGACCCGGTGTAACACCGGGTCAGTCTTATAAGAACATGTCCAGCCATTACTTACGCATTTTCCAGCAACCGAAATCAGCGATTCTGCTGATCCTCGGCTTTGCCTCGGGTTTACCCCTCGCGCTCACCTCCGGCACGCTTCAGGCGTGGATGACGGTCGAGAACATCGATCTCAAAACCATTGGTTTCTTCTCGCTTGTCGGTCAGGCCTATGTTTTCAAGTTCCTGTGGTCGCCGGTGATGGATCGTTATACGCCGACGTTCCTCGGGCGTCGCCGCGGCTGGCTGGTGATGACGCAGGTCCTGCTGCTGCTGGCCATCGCGGCGATGGGGTTTCTTGAGCCCACCACGCAGCTGCGCTGGATGGCCGCGCTTGCGGTGGTGATTGCCTTCTGTTCCGCCTCTCAGGATATCGTGTTCGACGCCTGGAAGACGGACGTGTTACCTGCGGAAGAACGCGGTGCCGGTGCGGCCATCAGCGTGCTGGGCTATCGCCTCGGGATGCTGGTCTCTGGCGGGCTGGCGCTGTGGCTGGCCGACCGTTACCTCGGCTGGCAGGGCATGTACTGGCTGATGGCCGCCCTGCTTATCCCCTGCATTATCGCCACGCTCTTTGCCCCCGAACCGAGCGACGTTATTCCGGTTCCCCGCTCGCTGGAGCAGGCCGTGGCGGAACCGCTGCGCGACTTCTTTGGCCGCAACAACGCCTGGCTGATCCTGCTGCTGATCGTCCTTTATAAGCTTGGCGACGCCTTTGCCATGAGCCTGACCACCACCTTCCTGATCCGCGGTGTCGGTTTTGACGCTGGTGAAGTGGGGGTAGTGAATAAAACGCTGGGGCTGTTTGCGACCATTGTCGGGGCACTTTACGGTGGCGTGCTGATGCAGCGCCTGACGCTGTTCCGCGCACTGCTGATCTTCGGCATTCTTCAGGGCGCCTCTAACGCGGGCTACTGGCTGCTGTCGATTACTGACAAACATATGATCAGCATGGCCGCTGCGGTGTTCTTCGAAAATCTCTGCGGCGGTATGGGGACAGCAGCCTTTGTCGCCCTGCTGATGACCCTGTGCAACAAATCATTTTCCGCCACGCAGTTCGCGCTGCTCTCGGCGCTCTCTGCCGTTGGCCGCGTTTACGTAGGTCCGATTGCCGGCTGGTTTGTGGAAGCCCACGGTTGGCCAACGTTTTATCTTTTCTCCGTCGTGGCTGCCGTGCCGGGGATTTTATTGTTGCTGGTCTGTCGCCAGACGCTGGAATATACCCAGCGGACCGAACACTTTATACCACGAACGGAATATCACCGCGCCTACCGTTTTGCGTTACGTCTGTTAATGATGGGCTGCGTTGCGCTGGCACTCTGGCTTATCGTGCTCATTATTAATGCCAGCACACCACTGGCGCTCCCGTTTGAGGCCCTTCTGCTGGACGCCGGAGCCCTGCTGGCCATCGTTGGGATCCTGACGGGCGGTCTGCTCGATTTCATGGCGTTGCGTAAAACGCAGCTGACCTGAAGAAAAATGCGAAAGGTTATTTCCCGTTGTAATCACCAACCGAAATTATAACGGTGAAATAGCCACCATCGACTAAAAAAAATATTTGTTGTTTTGTGCGGGATAGGATTTGGAAATTATTGGCTCTGGTTCCAAAACGCTATTTTTCATTAAACGATTCAGCATGCGATAGTTTGATTTTTCGTTTTTTAGATGTCTTTTTATTGATAATTAATTGTTAATTTTTTGTTTATTTTTAACAATGGTTATACCAATTGTCCCTTTTAGGGTATGCTTGGGGGTCCTTTCGTTATAAAGCCCATCTCATGCGGCTTCGGTCATAAAAACCGACATAATTTGCAACACTTGTGACACGTGCGGCAGAACCCGGTAACACCTTCCTGACACAGGCCTAATGATGTTTACAGTAAAGTAACCTTCCCGTAAAATGCCCGCACACTTTAAACGCCACCAGACTCCCGTGGAATTGAGGTCGTTAAATGAGACTCAGGAAATACAATAAAAGTTTGGGATGGTTGTCATTATTCGCAGGCACTGTATTACTCAGTGGCTGTGATTCTGCACTACTAGGGAAGTTGCGATTAAGTGGTCCGCAGCTCCCGATATGACGCCCCAAACCGTCCTTTATCGACGTCCTGTGGCTCAATTTTCCAATTTTCAGCCCAAAATCGTCTCTTCGTGGCTGATTTTGGCCCTG